>NYZY01000100.1 GCA_002687335.1 Chloroflexota bacterium | reverse complement strand
ATCTTCAACATCACTTGCGAATAAGGCGAGCGTAAGCTGTGTATCCTCATCAATTATATCATCATCTACTTCCACCAATTCTGGTCCATCATTCACCGAGTTAACTACAAGTTCAAATATCTCTAAATCTTCCAGATCTCCATCAGTGACAGTTACTGTAATGCTCGCTATACCAAAATAATCTGGATCCGGTGTCATAGTTAATAAACCATCTTCAATAAACGCTGTTACATTTTCGTTATCAGTGAAAACTGAGAATGTTAAATCTGTACTATCATTATCCACGTCTGTTGCCTCTAATGTAAGTACCAATGGTGTGTCCTCTTGAGTATCCTGATTCCCTATAAGTCCAAGTATAGGGGCATCGTTTACATTGATGACGTTTATCTCTAAATAAAAAATATCACTCTCACTGTTCTCATCTTCACCGTCATTTATATATACAGGCGCTATCAATATACCATCGAAGTCAAGCACAGGGATAATTGTAGTACCATCTACAGAATAATATTCAGAATAGTCTCCACTATCTAATACGGTTAATATAAAATATTCTGGGTAATCATTATCTACATCCTCTACTAAAAGATCAGAAAAAATAACCGTAATAGAGGTTTCTTCATTAGTTGTTAATTCAATTTGTCCAACGATCACCGGTACATCATTTACAGGCACAACAGTCAACACAAAATCCGTGTCATCACTCAACCCTCCATTATCTGTCACTGTCACTGTGATCGTTACATCACCGTTAAAGTTCAACGCAGGTTCCATGTTCAACTGATCACCAGAAATAGAACAAACTACTGATAAAGAGTCAGAAGATAAACAACTGTACTCAGGAACATTCTCATCTCCATCACCTGTACCTGTATCTACATCGCTGGATGACACCGTGATCGTCAGTGGTGTATCCTCAGCTGTATCCTGAGCGTCAATTAATGTCATGACCGGTGCGTCATTCACCGGATGAACCGTAAATGTGTAAATATTGATATCTGAAAGATTGCCTGTTCCATTGTCTGTCACCGTCACCGTGATTGTTACATCACCATGGAAATCTATCGATGGAACAAGATCGTAGGTGGATTCAGATACATTACCACTTAAATTTTCAACCGAAACATCTGATGGGCTGCTGGACTCAACCGTGATTGTATGGGTGTCAGACGGATCATGAATGTCAGCATCTGAAAATTCCACTGCCCGGGTGATTTCAACTTCCTCAATAGTTTCCTGACCCCCTATCAATGTTATTACCGGTGCATCATTTACGTTATTAACAGTAACATCAAATGATGTCTCATCCGTTAAACGATTTCCCATATCTGTTACCATCACTGTGATCGTTCCACTTCCATAGTAGTCTGCGTTAGGTGCGATCGTGAGCTCATCACCAGTAACTGAAACACTTATGGACGCATTGTCACTTTCAGCACTGAATGAAAGATCATTCTCATCTCCCACCCCAGTACCATTATCCACATCAAAAGCAATGAGAGTAATATCCAGTGTGGTATCCTCATCCATATCCTGGGATGCAATATCTTCTATAACCGGTGCGTCGTTTACAGGATCAACCGTTAATACAAAATCTGTGTCATCACTCAAACCACCGTCATCTGTGACCGTCACTGTGATCAATACTAAACCATGAAAATCCTGTGCAGGATCCATGGTAACCTGATCACCAGAGACAGAACAAACTACTGATAAAGAATCAGAAGAGGAACAACTGTACTCAGGAATATTCTCATCTCCATCACCCGTACCTGTATCCACATCACTGGATGATACCGTGATTGTCAGTGGTACCTCCTCAGCTGTATCCTGTGGGCCAATTAATGCCATGACCGGTGCATCACTTACAGGTGTAATCGTTAATACAAAATCTGTGTCATCACTCAAACCACCATCATCTGTCACTGTTACTGTGATTATTACATCACCATGGAAGTCCAAAGATGGTGTCATTGTTAACTGATCACCATCTACTGTCACTGATACATCATCGTCATTGGAACTTATTGCATTGTATGAAAGAGCGTTTTCATCTCCTTCACCTGTACCATCATCCACATCAGAAGCACTCAGAATAATAGCTGACTGTGTATCCTCTGCCATGCTCATATCTGAAATTTCGGCCATGACCGGTGCATCATTTACAGGTGTAACTATCAATTCGAATACTTCTGAGTCTGTCAGTTCATCTCCATCTTCATTGGACGCACTATCATTCACGGTAATCGAAATATTTACACTGCCATTGAAATCCTCTGAAGGCGTCAGCGTTAACTGATTACCTGCAACCTCCGCTGACACAAATCCCGGATATTCACTTACAGCGCTGAATGTTAAATTGTCTTCATCCACATCACTGCCAGATAAGGTAATTGTAAGAGGTGTGTCCTCATCAGTAAACTGGACACCAAGACTGTCCAAAACCGGAGCATCATTCACCGGAATGACAATCACATCTACATCATCAGAGGCAATGGCTCTGCCCTGATTGTCATTTACCGTGAATATTAATGTCTCTGTGCCATTGAAATCCTGAACAGATCCGAACGTTACATCAAAATCATCAATGGATACGGTTATGTTCACCATGCCTGCCACTGTCAGAACCAACTCATCCTCATCTATATCATCTATATAAACACTGAAATCCTCTAAAAGAACTCCGTCTTCCTCAAATGTGAAACTGTCAGGCAATTCAATCACCGGTGCATCATTTACTGGTGTAACAGTCAATGTAAATACTGTGTTGTCTGTGTACTCACCATCTGTCACTGATACACTGATCTGAACATCTCCATTGAAATTTTCTGCAGGCGTCATGGTCAAAATATTACCTGACACATCCACATTTACATCTGATGGAGTACTACTTAACGCATCAAAAGTTAGCGGATCTTCATCCACATCCACGGCCTCTAACATTAATACCAATGGAATCTCTTCTGCCGTCGAATCATCAGCTATTGACGCTAATATCGGGGCATCATTCACCGGAGTGACAATCACATCTATATCATCTGTTGCAACAGCACGACCCTGAGCATCATCTACCATAAATGTCAATATCTCTGTGCCGTTCCAATCATCATTGGAACTAAAATTCACTATAAAACCATTAATCTCAACCAGCACATTCACACCACCCGTAACACTCAGGCTCAGTCCATCTTCATCTATATCATCTATATAAACACTGAAATCCTCCGTATATGACCCATCCTCATCAAATGTAACACTTACAGGAAGATTTATGGTGGGAGCATCATTAATCGGAAGAACTATCAAGGTAAAGACATCCGTATCAGTGTACTCACCATCTGTTACAGATACATTAATTTGTACATCACCAAAAAAATCTTCAGCTGGGGTCAAGGTTAACTCATTACCCACAAGGAATACAGATACAAAATCAGGATACTCACTGAATGCATTAAAATTTAATTCATCCCCATCTATATCATCAGCTGCTAGAATAAAAGATAACGGTATATCCTCATCGGTAATCTGTGAGCCTATCTCACCTAAAACCGGAGCATCATTCACCGGATCAATATAAACATTCATTGTTGTCTCAACTGTATACTCCCCATCGTTCACTGTAAGAGTGAGCATAATTGGAGATAACGAATAATAATCCTCTGTCAAAGATGTTAGGTGAAGCATGCTCCTGGAAAAATCAGCCCCCAGATTCTCATTATCTGAGTTAGAGGTCACTGTAAATTGCATCTGACTCAGTGCCTGCTCACCATCAATCACCAACCCTTCCATGCTAAGACTGTCTACATCATCTTCATTAATATGCTGATCAGGAATACTCAACCATACCGGCGGTGAGTTATCACCACAAATGGTAACACTGTTGGACTGTGCCAACTCACCTACATCCATCCCATCACTGGGAGTGACAGTGGCATGCCATACCTCATCACACAGCGTGGCACTCGCAGGAATGGTTAACTGATTGGCAAACTCCATCTGTTCCACTCCATCCTTATACCATGTGATCTCAGTACCGCTCTCAGGATCACCCTCTATATCCGTATATATATAACTTAATTCTAAATCATGACTCTCCAAAGGAACAGAAGGAAATATTGCAACTTCCTCTGCCACAGGTGCATCATTTACTGGGTTGACGGTTAAGGTGAATACTTCATCATCTGATAAGAATCCGTCACTTACAGTTACCATTATATCAGCGCTACCGTTCCAGTTGGCATCAGGTGTAACCGTTAATAAATCACCAGTGACCTTCACCTCAATGTCCTCACTTAAACTGGATGCATCGTAAACCAGCGCATCACCATCCACATCTTCTGCGGTCAATGTATATTCTAAGACCTCATCCTCATCGATCACCTGATCACCTATCTCAGACAGTACAGGTGCATCATTCACAGGAAATACTGTGACCACAACATCAGCTGGATCTGAATAACCCGTTCCATCAAATGCACGGTATGTAAACATGTCCCCACCATTGTAATCGGGGTCTGGAGTGTACACACCCTCTGATAGTGAACCGTGTAAAGGTTCATCCACAACCTCAAACGTGAGCTCATCTCCATCTATATCTGAACCCTCAAAATCAACCTCTACCGACTCATCCTCATTGGTGTCGATACGGAGATTCTCTGCTACCGGAAGATTGTTCACCGCCATCACTGTCAGGGTAAATGTCTCACTAGTAAATAAAAATCCATCGTTCACTGTCACAGTGATCTCTGCTGTACCATTCCAGTTCAGTTCCGGAGTTAATTTTAGCTGGTCCTGAACCATCTTTGCCTCTACAGCAGATGTATCGCTTTCTGCGTCAATAGTGATCTCATCTCCCTCCACATCAGATACCAGGATATCCAATAAAAGGATCTGGTTCTCATCCGTCTGCTGATCTCCAATCTCCTCTAAAACAGGGGCATCATTCACCGGCGCTACATTCACCAATAACTCATCCGATGCACTGCTGAACTCTCCCTGACCATCATAGACTGTAAATGTTACACTTTCAGAACCATTGAAGTTTCTTGCGGTGGTAAATGTCACCACGAGACCATTCATATTAATAAATAAATTCTGACTAGAACTAGATTCCAAAAACAGCTCATCCCCATCCACATCACTCACATATACTGAAAAATCGACGGTTAGACTGTCATCCTCTTCAAAACTCACACTTTCAGGAAAATCAGGGAGGTCTATCTCCGGAAAATCATTCACAGGGCTCACTGTCAGCTCAAAGGTCTCACTATCGGTTATAAATCCATCACTTACCTCAACGGTGATCATTGATATACCGTGCCAGTTCAACTCTGAGGTTAGAGTCAAAATACCATCTTGTATATCCGTCTCAACTGCAGATGTATCGCTCTCAGCAGTGAAAATTAAATTTGTCCCCTGATCTGGATCTGTTCCCGATATCCCAATGGACAGTGGCACATCCTCATCCGTCTCCCTGGAACCAATATAAGATAACACCGGAGGATCATTCATAGGAGGTACTTCTATGTTAACCATCGAAGGTTGCGAATATAGTTCACCATCAAACGCCCGATAGGTAAAATCTTCTTCTCCCATATACTCTGGCTCCGGAGTATACACCCACTCAAAGAACCCTGCAGGAGTAACACGAACTTTTAAGGTTGTAAATGCCGGGTTATCTAACAATAACTCAGACTGGGTGCTCATATCAACGCTGATCATCGCGCCGCCAAAAGCATCCTCAAGAATAAAACTGCCTAAAGAGTCCAGACCTGAAGAGTCCCAACTTAACAGGATCTCACCATCAACACCATACTGCAATTGAATGTCCCAAATATGTTCCACAATATCATCTGGAGAGCCAGATAACATCTGCCGGTAGTACCTGTCTCCATTCCAGTTTAGAGCAGCATCAAACGCAGGGGGCGGTGGTGCAGGAGGTGCATATATATCTATACCATCATCATAACCATCACTGGCAAAAGGAAGGAAACCCAGATCGAGAGAGTGAACTTCACCTCCCTCTGCAGCATCTATTGATACAACAAAAGACGGACCCAAGCCACCGTGCTGAGGAGAGTCCACTACTTCAAAAGTCAAAGAGGCACCTTCCACATCTGACCCTGAGACTGGCACCACTATCGGAGTATCTTCCGAAGTTGATATATATAAATCCTGGGACACCGGTGCATCGTTTACCGCATTTACGTATAAATTGAATGTTTCACTGTCCGATGTTCCTTGAGTATCGTTAACTGTTATCGTAATTGCCACAACACCGTTGAAGTTCAAAGCAGGGGTCATTGTTAGTTGACCATTGAAAAGGGAAACAGCAACAGATTCGTCATCACTTTCAACTGTAAATGTTAGATTATCACCATCCACATCTTCAGCAGATAATGTTATTACCAAAGGTATATCCTCATCTGTTTCACGGTCACCAATCTCCTCCAATACCGGAGCATCATTAATATTCTCAATCTGAATGTTCAATGTGTCCACAGCTGTT
>NYZY01000099.1 GCA_002687335.1 Chloroflexota bacterium | reverse complement strand
GAGGGGGAACAGGATCCTGAATCGAAGATCTGGGATACGCCATGCATCCGCTGCTGCTCGAAATAATGCAGGTACTGCAGATCCGGACGTTTGTGTAGCCTGGGTCATAATTACTTAGTTGGTTCAGTTTTTGTCGATTCGCTTGATTCGGTAGCACCTATTACTGTGACGGTTCCACCAGCATCCTCTATCTTTTGCTGGGCGTGTTTGCTGAAAGCATGCGCAACAACGCTCAATTTCTTGGTTAGCTTGCCACTCCCAAGAATCTTAATGCGTGCATTTTTCTTGCGGACAGCACCTACAGCTACGAGATTTTCAACCGTTACCTCTGAACCCGATCTAAACCGTTCAAGAACCTCAACGTTAACAGGTGTTGATTCAACACGAAAAATATTGGTGAAACCACGCATGTGGGGCAAACGTTTGATCAGTGGGAGTTGGCCGCCTTCAAAAAGAAATGGAACACTACCACGTTGTTTCTGCCCCTTTGAACCTCGACCGGAATAAGTGCCATTTCCAGAACCATCACCTCGGCCAACGCGTTTACGATCTTTCTTTGATTTTTTTGAGGGTTTTAACTGATGGAGACTAGACATATCTAAATTATTACCTGGAGCCAATTATTATTAGCCAATATATTTACTTCGTTTCCTCAACAGCAACAAGATGCAAAACTTTTTTGATCATGCCACGAATTTGAGGGCTGTCATTCTGTGTAACCACATGACGAATCTTGCGAAGCCCGAGTGCCTTCAACGTCGCCTTTTGATCAGGTTTAGTACCTATGTCACTTTTTAATTGTGTAATGCGTAATTGGGCCATAGTTTATTAAATCTACGAGTTTTCTTCTTCGCTAGAAACACTTTTACCTTTTCTTCGTTCAGTAGCGGCAATGGGATCTCGTAGTTGATGAAGTGCCTCGAGAGTAGCTCTCACAATATTAATCGTATTGGCTGAGCCAAATGTCTTTGAAAGAACATCCTTCACACCAACCGCCTCCATAACCGCGCGAACACCACCTCCTGCGATCACACCTGTACCGGGCGCCGCAGGTTTCAGCAAAACCTTTGCACCAGAAAATTTTGAAGTGATTTCATGAGGAATTGTTGGTCCATTCAATTCAACATGTGCCATCGCCTTTTTGGCATATGTTGTACCTTTCCGAACCGCATCAGGAACAGCACCCGCCTTACCAAGAGCGGCACCAACATTACCATTCGCATCTCCAACTACGACCATTGCGTTGAATGTCAGATTTCTACCGCCTTTAACTACTTTAGAAACTCTGCGAATCTTTACGACTCGCTCAACAAGACCTGAATCTTCTTCCTCACGTCTTGGGCGTCGACCTCGACGTTCCCCACCTTGTCTGCGTCCACCTCCTGGGCCGCGAGAGACCGAGTTATTGCCCCTACGAGGCCCCCTGCGTGAATCATTCTGAGACGCAACCATTTAAAAACTAAGTCCTTCTGATCGAGCGGCATCAGCTAATGCCTTAACTCGACCGTGATATTTGTAACCACCCCGATCAAATACGACCTTGGTAATCCCTGCTGAAAGAGCAGACTTGGCAATTTTTTCGCCAACCGCTTTTGCGACATCAGTTTTCGTATCGTCACGTTTCATCTCGAGTGATGTCGCTGCAGCCAAAGTGTGGCCACGATCATCATCAATCACTTGAGCATAAATATGATTACTGCTACGAAAAATGGCCAATCTAGGACGCGTTGAAACGCCGCGTATATTCTTGCGAACACGGCGATGCCTAATCCACCTTTTTCGGGTATCGAACTTCCTATTGCCCATGGCTAAACACCCGTTCCAACCGCTGTTTTACCAGCTTTACGTCGAATCACTTCATCTGAATATTTAATGCCTTTACCCGTGTATGGATTTGGCTTTCGAACCTTACGTATTCGGGCCGCCTGATCACCTACGTCTTCTTTGCTTGGACCACTAACAACAATAAACGTCTGACCATCAGCCGTAAGTTTATTATTTCCGATCGGCTGAATATCAATAGGGTGAGAGTAACCAACATTGACTTCCAACCCTCCACCCTTTTGTTGCACCCTGTAACCAGTTCCAATCAGCTCAAGTCTTTTTGAAAAACCATCAGAACAACCAATCACCATATTGTTAAGCAAGCTTCTAGTAAGACCATGCAGGGCCCGTTGATCAGGTTCGTCATTAGATCGAGTCACACTAAGTACCCCATCAGTCAAATCAATTTTCATACTCGCCGGAAAAGTACGCGATAATTCTCCAGCCTTCCCTTTTACCATGACTGTAATACCATCGAGTTTAATCTCTATGCCATCAGGGACATTTATCGGAGCTTGACCTATACGAGACACTGTATATCTTCTCTCACAAATAATACGTTTCTAATTTCAACCAACATTATGGTGTTACCAAATGTAAAAAAGCAGTTCCCCGCCAACACCTTCACGGCGCGCCTGCTGTCCTGTCATAACTCCCTTTGAAGTTGACATAAATGCAACTCCAAGACCACCAAAATACCGAGGCACTTCGTTTTTACCGACATAAACCCGCAGGCCAGGTTTACTCACGCGTTTCAACCCTTGGATCACAGGAGATTTATCTTCATAGTAACGCAACTGAACTTCAAGGGTTTTAACGGCCGAATCGGTTTCATCAAGCGCAAAACTCGATATAAATCCCTCTTCAGCAATGAGCTTCAAAAGAGAAGACTTCATACGCGATGCAGGTATCTGAAGTGACTCATGTCGTACCTGAACCGCGTTACGGATTCGGGTAAGCATGTCGGCTATTGGATCTGTTACTGGCAACTTTAAAAATTCTCTCGATAATATGGTGGGTGTTACAAGCTTCCCTTACGTATTCCAGGCAACTCGCCTTTCAATGCAAGGTCGCGAAAAGTGATTCGGGACAGGCCAAAAAAACGCATGTAACCTCTGGGGCGACCTGTAACGGCACAACGGTTACGCAGACGTATCGCCGCAGAATTACGAGGCAATTTGGCCAGTTCTTGACGGGCAGCAAATCGCTCTTCGGCCGATCGATGAACATCAACCGAAGCCTTGCGTAATTCTTTACGCATTTCAGATTTAGCATTTACCAATTTCTGGCGACGCTTTTCTCTTTCAATCATTGACTTTTTAGCCAAAACATAAACTCCAGATTAATTAAAGAGCACCAACGGGTTCGTCAACACGCGCAAACGGCATGCCAAGTAACTCAAGAAGCCGACGTCCTTCTTCATCAGAGCGAGCGGTGGTGACAAAAGTCAGCTGCATCCCTCGCATACGATCAATTTCATTGTAGTCAATTTCAGGGAACGTGGATTGATCGCGCAATCCAAGAGAATAATTTCCTCTACCATCAAAAGCAGTACGACTAATACCGCGGAAATCACGTACACGAGGAAGGGTAATATTCACAAATCGGTCATAAAACTGCCACATCCGGTTTCCACGCAACGTCACAGATGTGCCAACCACCGATCCCTCACGTAATTTGAAATTCGCAATCGACATTTTGGCACGATTTTCGATTGGCTTCTGCCCGGATATCTTCTGAAGATCCCCAACAGCAGCACCAACGGCTGAATTACTCTCAAGTGCCTCACCCAAACCAATATTGAGCACAATTTTTACAATCTTCGGCACTTCCATAGGATTCTTATAACCGAACTCACGGGCAAGCACCTGAACTACTTCTGCAGCATACACTTGCTTCATTCGAGGAGTTTCCGTCTGTATCACAGAAGTCTTAGGGTTTGACTTGGTCGCAGCCTCAGTCTTAGAAGTTTTGGCAATTTTAGGTTTCCGAGTAGAGGATCTTTTTGCCGCGGCTTTCTTCGCCACCGGCTTTTTCGCCGATGTCTTTTTACTTTTGCTATTGGAAGCCTTTGCCCTTGTTTTCTGTTCTTCAGTCATATTATCGTCAGGAGCGTTTACCACTCTTGACCACCCTTACTTTCGTTCCATCTTCGAGGATATTCTGACCAGATCGACCAACATTGCCCGTCTCTGGATCAATAAGCATTACATTGGATAATGAAATCGAGGCCTCACCTTGAACCATTCCGGTCTGCGCCACGCCAGGCTGGGCCTTCACATGGCGGGTAACCATATTGACTCCCTCAACCACAACTCTGTTCTCTAAAACGAGAACTCGGATAACGGAACCCCGCTTGCCTTTATCTTTACCGCTGATGACCATCACTTGATCATCTCTTTTGATACGCGTTTGGCTCATTAATCACAAAACCTCCGGTGCCAAAGACACAATACGCATGAACTGCTTGTTTCTTAGTTCACGGGCTACTGGACCAAAAATACGAGTCCCTCGAGGGTTTTCATCGTCCCCGATAATCACACAAGCATTATCGTCAAATCTAATGTATGAACCATCCGTCCGCCGGACTTCTTTGGAAGTCCTAACAACAACAGCCTTTACAACTTGATGCATTTTTACAGTACCGCCGGGCTGAGCGTCTTTTACTGTGCAGGTAATTACATCACCTAAACTAGCGTAACGTCGCGCACTTCCACCGATGATATTTATGCATAACACTTCGCGAGCACCCGAGTTATCGGCAACTTTAAGCCGTGTCTCTCTCTGAATCATTTGATCTAGTCCTCGGATCCCTCTGAATCTGGTGTACCTGCCAAGGCAGCCTCATTATCAATATCCGAAGGTTGAATATCAGCTACCTCGACTCTATCGAGGATGTTAACCAAACGCCAACGCTTAGTTTTCGAAACGGGTCGACCCTCTTCAATCAATACCCGATCACCAACCGTTGCCTGATTCGACTCATCATGGACTACAAATTTCGTAATCTTCCGGCGAGCCTTCTTGTAAATACGGTCACGTTGCAACCAAGAGACACCCACAACAATACTCTTGTCATTTTGGTCTTTCAGGACAGTACCAGTCTGTTGTTTGCGGGCCAACCTATTCTCCTTGCGCCGGCGATTGGGGTGATTTAATTGTCAGGTTTACAGTAATGGCGCGCTCTCGAATCACAGTCTTAATACGCGCTATTGTTTTTCTCGTATTCCCGAGTTCATTCGTATTCGTCAATTGCATTGTCGCCTTCCTAAACCTCAGGTTCATTAAGGCCCGTTCCTGTTCAGTGAGCTCTTTTTCAAGCTCGCTGTCACTTAATTCTCTTACTTCAGTAATCTGCATCACTCGCAAGTTCCTACCGGTTACGGTTTATTCGCTCTAAGCCCTGCATGGGGCTTACTTAAAATTCTTCGCTTCTAGCTACAATCTTCGTGGGGACAGACAGCTTATGAGCTGCTCGCCTAAGGGCTTCGCGTGCTGCGTCCTCAGGAACATCAGCTATTTCATAAAGTATTCGACCTCGTTTCACAACAGCAACCCAATGATCAACAGCACCTTTCCCGCCGCCCATACGAGTTTCAGCAGGCCTGGCGCTCACAGGCTTTGCAGGGAACAACCGAACCCAAAGCTGACCTCCACGTTTTACATAACCGGTGATTGCCCGACGCGCCGCCTCGATCTCTCTTGCAGTGACCCAGCCAGGACCTTCCGCCTTCAGGCCATACTCCCCATTTACAAGAGTCGAACCCTTTGTACGGATCCCGTTCATGCGACCACGATGTTCCTTACGAAATTT
Organism: Chloroflexota bacterium; assembly: GCA_002687335.1. The sequence goes on along the minus strand of NYZY01000099.1, from coordinate 1,772 downwards.
TGTTCGCTTGGGCTGAAGCATAACTTAACCGGCACTCCCATCCTCAGAACCTTTATTGGATGAATCAGAAGCACTCGAAACATCCGCCTTGGCTGATTGATCCCCCGATCCGTTGGGATCTTCCTGATTCTCACGTGCTACACCCAATGAAACTCGGGCCATCGACCGAGCTCTAAGATTGCTAGCGGAAGGAATCATGTCCCCAGTGTAAATCCACACCTTTATACCAATCACACCGAAAGTTGTTTTCGCTTCAGATACTGCAAAATCAATTTGAGCACGCAGGGTATGAAGAGGTGTACGACCTTCCTTCTGTTTGTCAGTTCGGGCAATTTCCGCACCACCAAGACGACCCGAGACCACAACTTTAATCCCCAAAGCACCAGACTGCATAGTTCGCTGCATAGCAAGACGAACCGCACGCCTGTAAGCAACACGCCGCTCCAATTGCTCTGCTATAGCCTGTCCTACAAGAATCGCATCGAGTTCAGGTTGTCGTATTTCTTGGATGTTTAGACGTGATCGTTTCTGCGTTAATTTTTCTAAGTCAGCCCTAAGATCATCAACCCGTGTACCACCCCTACCAATTATGATGCCTGGCCTGGCCGTATTGATCGTTACAACTAAATCTTGAGCTCCTCTTTCAATCTCTACGCGAGAGATTGCGCCAGATTCGGCGTAGCGTTCATCAATCAAACCACGAATAGCCTGATCTTCCTCAGTGAGATTACGATAGTCTGAGGCCTTACTAGCAAACCAGTGTGCTCGCCAATCCTGTACACCTCCAAGTCGAAACCCAATCGGGTGTGTCTTTTGACCCATATCTAAACCCTTACCTCATCAACTTCGATTGTGATGTGAGATGTCGGCCTGTCAAATGCGCCAACACGCCCACGCGCTTTCGGCCTAAAACGTCGAATCCAAGTTGCCTTATCTGCCGTAATTCTCACTATTTTTAAATCAGCACGAGACTGAAGATCGTTATTCTCAGCATTAGCAGTTGCAGCGTTAAGAATTTTCAATATTTCGGCTGCAGCAGGACTAGTCATATACCGAAGCATCGGGATCGCGTCGCTAACCATTTTGCCTCGAATCTGATCCATAACAAGTCGAAGTTTATAATCGGAAATACCTACATTTTTTGTTCTTGCAATTGCCATGATTAACCTGTTACCCGATCAGATCTACCAATATGGCCACGAAAAGTCCGAGTCGGAGCAAATTCACCGAGCCTATGCCCCACCATATTTTCAGTGATCAATATAGGTATGAATCGTCGACCATCATGAACAGCAATTGTCAGGCCAACCATTTCAGGCATTATCATCGAAGCACGTGCCCACGTTCGGATAACATCTCGCGATCCTGCTGCCTGTATAGCGTTGACCTTTTTCATCAATTTTGGGTCTACGTAAGGACCTTTTTTAATTGACCTTGACATCTGTTTTCATATGGACTGCTAACAACCTAATCGGTTTCTAGCGGTCATACCTCCGCCTCAAAATAAACTTATTAGTACTCTTGTTGCGACGCGTACGCTTACCGAGCGCTGGCTTACCCCAAGGAGTCTTCGGACCGGGCATTCCTATTCCAGAGCGACCTTCACCACCCCCATGCGGGTGAGCAGCTGGACTCATAACTGAACCTCGAACAGTAGGGCGACGGCCACGATGTCGGTTTCTACCTGCTTTACCTAATTTTGTAAGTTCTGCTTCAGCATTTCCAACAATCCCTACAGTTGCTCTACAATCCATTGGAACTGTTCTCATTTC
>NYZY01000098.1 GCA_002687335.1 Chloroflexota bacterium | reverse complement strand
GCCTTCCAGCAGAACTCGCGAAAATCGGCACAATTGGCGTTGGCTGCAATCTTGCAACGTACTTCCAGCAATTCCTTCCAAATATTGTTGATAGCGTCACGGTCAGCAAGTCTTCGCTCTGCAGCCAGCCGCCACACAGCCTCACGACGTTCCCGATCAGTCTCGAGCATGACAGGCTGTAGCTGCGTCAGAGTTTTTTCCTCGCCGTCCCACTCGATTGACTGAGCACCAATGATTTCGTCGTAGCGGTTGGCAAGCTTCTTTGACTCGGTGAAAAGCGGTAAATTTGCTTCACAGAACAGTTCTGCCTCAGCGCGGATTGCGCGTAGCTGGACCGTGAAGCCTTCTGGTTCAAGCCCCGATGCGAGCAGTCGTTCCTTGAGCTGTTGTTCAGCAGCCTGTGCCGGCTCGCCTACATCCTCGAGAAACTTGTGGTAAGTGTCGCGAGCTATCTCGTCTGTAGTGTCAACAGTTGTCGCAATATGCATCCGAGTGCCGACTTCCGAGAGCACTTCAACCAAATCTGACCATCGTTGCAGCCAGTCGCCGATTCCATCCTCATTAAGCTCCGCTGCTGCTAGTGATTCATAGTGCGGTGCGTAGTCCTCCCAGCTCCAGTCGAGTATCTCTTCGCTCGTTGCCGGTAGCGTCATGGTGCTCCAGCTACTACGTCTATATGAGCCGTACGCGAGGTAGGTAGTGATAGTGATACCATGCCATCGCGAGCACCATTCCGCCAATTGCATCAATAACAAAGTGCTGTTTGGCTAGGAAAGTTGAGAGCGTTAGTAAAGTCGCGCCAATTAGCATCCAGCGACCGAGCTGTCGGTCGTGTTGCCACACTACCAGCGTGGCGATGGTCGCGAGTGAGACGTGCAGGCTAGGAAAAGTGTTGAAAGGAGGGTCAATAGTCCATAACAGCTGGAACAGTGGGTCAAAAGCGCCCGTTTCAAGTCCGTCGCGCGTCATCTTCATTGGTACTAGTAGGAACATAGCGAATGAAGAGACGATGACTCCGATATAAGTCCAGAAGCCGGTACGGATTTTCTCCTCAGAAAGTGCGAATGCCGGTACAGCGACCATTGGCAGTAGTGGCACATAGAGTAGAATGCTGACTGGTATGAATGGGATGCTATTGTCGATTGCCGACCACGGTTCGAGGTAACTGTGTCCGAGCGATTCCGCGCGCCACGCAGTCAGGTGGTTGATGAATGCATAGCCAGAATATTCGAAGAGCAGCAGTGCTCCAAGTACCTGTAGCCGCAGTTCCATTCCATTGCGTGATGCCAGCCAGCGTTCGACCGGGTTCATTAGTAGGCAGAAACTATGGGTTTAAGGCTGGTACTGCTGTCGAGTTGATAGAGCCAGGCAGCCTGAAATTGACTTGACCTAGTTTTTGATTTCAAGTACTTTGAATTTGATACTTCCCATCGAAATCTCCTGCCCTTCCTTGGTACCAAATAGTTCTTTTCCAAGTGGATTTTCGATGGAGAGGACACCCTTTGCCATGTCTTGTTCTGAGAGTGCTTTGACTAGTTTATAGGTGTGCTCTGTTTCCTTGACTAGATTTTTCACGATAAGACTTGAACCGATTTTTGAAGTGGGGATGGCAGTTTCTAGGGTTTTCTTTGCAACGTCTGCTGCCTTGGAGTCGTCTGTCACTGACATTTTTCGAACTTCATCTAATTTTTTCTCTAGGTCTTGATTCTCTTGGGCCATTTGCTTTGCATTGGCAAGTGTATTGCTCTCGTCATCCTTTACAAGGGCAGCTTCAGCTTCTATTCCCTTCGTTTTTTCTTTCAATTGGTCCTCGGAAAGATTTTCTTTGAAGCTCTCGCTCAGGAATTCCAGTTGGCCAGTCAATTCCTTGCGCTTGTCTTTTTCGGATTCAAGTTTGCGTTCAGCTTCGTTAAGTTTTGCGGTTGCCTTATCAAGTTCTTTCTTATTTTGAGTAAGCTGCGTGTTCAATTTATTTCTTACATTACTGTTCGCTTTGTCAGCTTTCTGGAGAGTTTTGAGTTCCTGCCTTAGTTGCTTCTGCTGTTCCCGTTCCTTTTTAGCATCATCAGTATATTGTTTGGTTCGTTCCTTGTATTCTTTTGTAAGCTCACGGGCTGAATCAAGTTCATCTGCGACATCTCGGGGGTCCTGCATTTCAAGTTTGAGGGATTCAATTTTTGTTTCCAGATCTTTGCTTTTTTCATTTTCCTTCTCAAGTTTTTGAAGCGCATCTTCCGTTTTCTTTTCAGCGATACCTGCTGAAACCTGGAGTGCCTTAAGTTTCCTTTTTAATTCCACAGATTCTTTTTTGTTTTGGGTGTTCGTGGTTTTCATGTGCTTAGTTTCAGTTGAAAGTTCCTTAATCCTTTTGAGCGTGTCTTCTCTCTCTGTTTTGGCCGTTTCCTCCCGGCTCTGGTCCTGTGCAGTGGAGTATTCCAGTTTCTTGATGTCCTGTTCCAGTGAAAATTTTTCTTCGAGTACCTGATCATACGTTTTCTTTACAATTTCATAGGAATCAAGTACAGATGTGAGCTCAGGTTTTTTCTCCCTCAATTCCGCTTCCGCTTTTTCACCCCTTGATTCCGCTTGCTTAGCCATATCACGCAGGCTACTTATCTCTCGCGTCATTCGATCGCTTAGATGCATATCTTCTTCATGCTTTTGACGCATTTCTTTGATTTCACTTTCTAAGCGTTCCTTGCTGGAGAGATCACTCTCTATTTCCTCTTCCGCAAGGGTTGCTCGCCTTTCTTTTTCAGAAGTTTCCTTGCGTGTAATTATCAGGCTCTCATTTAGGGAATTGTTCAATGCCCCTACAGTTCCAGCCATGGAACTGATTCTTTCTAGTTCTTCGTTTAGGGTTTCTATTTCATCATAGTTAATCCTAGACGCAGTGTCGTTTACAACTTCTAGTCGCTGCTCGATGGCCTTTACCTCTCTTTCATTAGCCTCAAGTTCCTTACGTAATTGCTGTGTTCTTTCTAGTTCACCCTCAACAATAGTTTCCTCCTTCTCAATTCTATCGTGCAGCGGTTTGATATGTTCATCCCATTCTTTTTCTATTTCATTGACAATGTAGAACGTACCGCCGCCAGAAGCCATGCAACCAATAGTTATCAGGAAGAGCGCAATCCCCGGTTGCCACTTGATGTTTACTTTAGTGCCTATAACCGAGGGCTGTTGCCCTTCCGACAAACTACTTGCGTCCTCATACTCACTACATGTTCCTTCTCCCCAGAATCCAAGGGCCATTTCACCGATGCAACCTATATGACTTTCATCATTGGCTAAGTTGCTGTTGTCATCAAGTATGGCTTGTGGTAGCGACTGCGAAACTAGGGCCAGGATTACTATCCCCAGTAGTAGGGATGCGCCCGCACCGAACTGAAGTTGTCGCAGTATTGCAGACAATTTATTACGATCTGAAATTCCAGTAATACCGTAAATTAAGTAGGCTAAGTATGTCGAAGCGCCCGCCAAGGCTAACGTTGCCAGTTTGACATTTTGCATGACCCCGTTCAGGGCATAGTTGCTCACATCATCGACTTTAACAACGGTCTGTTTTTCAGCATCTCCCCCATCGTAATAAGCAACCTCAGTGGTGTGATAGGCGGATTCAAAACGATAGGGTCCTTCTCTTTCAGCATCTGGATTATCAGGTTGATGTGTATATGACTGTCCATCGATTTCAAACCATAATCCAAGACCATATATGTTCATAACGGCTAGGACTGCACAGACGGCAAGCGCAGCAGCGATTTTCTGGATATTCTCTAGTCTGTCTATCATTTGCGCGGGTCTCTGGCGATTAAGAGTAGTTTATAAAGTTTCCTAATTTCTCTCAATATAACAAAATGTTATATTAGTGTGTTTGGTGCTTATATATGGCGGTTTGCCCCGTATGTTCCTTCGAAGAGGAAGATGACAGCGCAGCGGCGTGTTCTGTATGTGGGTCCGACCTAGAGGTGGAAGAATCATCACCTCCCGAGCCTTCTGAAACTTCATCGGAGCAGGAGAAGGAGGAGACAGAGACTCCGCTTATGGAAAAATATGACCAAATTCGGAAAGAAAGTCCTGAGGAAACACCGCAGGAGCCAGAGGTTCCGGTTTCAGGTGATGATGAAAGTTCTGAATCGTCTTCAATCACAGCCCAGTACTCGGCAAATTTCGTCTTGCTCTTGGATAAATTCCGCCAAAGACTGGACACTCTGTTTCTTGATGAAAATGGCAACTTAAATTATCGCGCACCTGCAGCCCTTCTGATAATCTCGCTGTTGTTGTTTCTGTCAGTTGTAGTTCTGGCTGTATCTACGGTTCCTGGACCTGAGCAAGACTCCAGTGATGGGGAAGCCAAACCGTTGACTCCGCTAACCCCACCAGGTGAATCATCGAACGCGACTAAAGTCAGATCCGCCGGCGTTCCATTCTCGGGCGAGGCGTTCAATTGTGAACTATGGGACCCCTATATTTACAAAGATAAAGGCGGAAACTATGTCAACCCTACCGACAAAAATGAGAACGGAATAATTGAGGCTGGAGAAAGGTATGGTTGTCCGTTGCAAAACAGCACAGGCTTTACAGTATACTTAATTCTGATTAATTTAGCATTCTTGATAAGTGTACTCTACTTGGCCCGTCACATTCCTAACAGTTCTATAACGAATCCAATCTATTTGTTCTGGGTAGTACAATTCGCAATTTTTGGTATACACGGTACAACGGGCTATATTTTCGCTACTGAAGCTACAATAGGCATGGTGGCTATTTTGGGTCTTTTAGTTGCTAGCGGCGTCCCGCTCTTCAGAGTATTGCTGAGACGTGGTTTTTCCAATCCACCTGGGAGGCTTTTCTATATCTTCATTCTAGCCGCTGCAGTCTTACTAGCAGCAGTATTCCACAACTTCCTTTTGGGGCCGTATGCTTTCTGTGATGGGGCTCCTAACGCAGATGACCTAGAAGCATGGCAGAGCATGCCCGATTTGATGAGCGAGTGCAATCTCCAAGGTTATGTGAATATCGGTGCTAAACCAATCGTTTTTTCAGATGCCGAAGTTAATATCGAGGTAGTGGCCGCAACTCTGCTACTGCTTGGCGTGGGCGTCTGGTTCCAGGGCAACATTCGTATCAGGGATTTGGACGAAGCTCGCTTTCTGGCTATGATAGTCTCAGGACTGGTACTCCAGTATCTGATATTGGCCTACAACGTTTTGGTCAGGGAAGATGGTTCTCTATCGCTCGGCGGAGAAGATACTGCCCTGACTGTAATGGCGCTCGGCGTTGCTGCAGTGGGCGTATATTCATTTTATAGGAAGAGACAAGGCGAGGGCAATTCGGTAGGTATCGCTTATTTTGGAATCTTTGCAGCAGGGATTTTTGCCCTGTTCGCCCTTTTCATCGCACCTATAGCTCTTTCTGGACGCGAACTTGCATGGCCTGAAGAGCAAGGTGCTCAAGTCAGGGTAGCAACAGCCTTACTGGTATCCCTGCTGGGCCTGTGGCTCAGTGTTCGATTTATTTCAGTAAAGATGAAGGACTTTGGGGACAGTATGGATTCGGGGGAACTTGATTCATTCACTCCCTCTCCAGGGGGTCCTTCTGCCGATACTGGTTCCGGTTGGAAATCTGTCGATGACGCAATGGAGTACATTCTGGAGCAATCTGGTGATGAATACCAGATAGAATTGAGGCACAGTACCGACCAGACACCAGATTATGACATGGTCGAGAAGACTATGATGAGCGATGTCGATATTTCGGCCACAATTAGACCGGCCATCGATGTAGATTATGACGGCGTCTCTTTCGAAAAAATATCTCAGGCCTATTCAACTTCACGAGATACTATTGATGAAGTTATCACCCAGCTCAAGTCTGGACGGAACATAATGCTGTTTGGAGAGCCTGGTACCGGTAAGACTGCGCTTTCCAACCTTCTTCTGACCGAAATTTGCGGTGAAATCGAGCAACCAAATGGCAGTCGCTTACCCAACTATTCGATAGTTACGGCTAACGCCGAATGGTCTAATTTCGACGTAATTGGCGGTATTTCACCTGATGACAAGGGCGGCTACTACTTCAAGGATGGTTATGTCGCTGAAGCCGCCCGGGCTTGTGAGACTTCAATTCAGGAGCTACACAAACCGCACTATCTGATTATTGATGAGTTCAATCGTGCCAATATCGACGAAGCTTTTGGAAAGCTTTTCACTGTCTTTGAGTACCGAGATAAGCAGCCTTTATTGACTCATAAGGAAACTGGCGGAGCCCCGTTCTTCATGCCGCCTGAATTCCGTGTTATTGGCACTATGAATACTCAGGACAAGAACACGCTTTTCAATGTGGGCATGGCATTGATGCGGCGCTTTGCCTTCATTGAGATTGATCTTCCTGACACGGATGATGAATATAATCGCATGCCAATATTCTGTTATACCAAACTGAAGAAACATGGAATTGTAGGTGAGCGCCCTGAAGACAGCCTGAAATGGGGGATTGGTGACAAATGCCCTTACTTTGCCCAAGGCAAATTCGATTACTATGATAAGACAGGTGATATTTTCAAGGCTTACCAAAAATTGATTGACTTTCTAGAACGCCAGGAAGTGCCAACAACGCGTGGAGTTGAGGAACCTCTTGGCGTTAGAAGCTTCAGGAGACTTGGACCTGCTCTGGTTATTGATTCAATGGTCACAATTGTTAATTCATTTGAGAAGGCAGGCTGGGAGAAGGCTGTGAACAAGGTTGTCCTCTCGAATATAATGCCGTCTTTGGATGGACTTGAACGGAATGAAATAAGGTGTCTGGCACTGAAAGCCGTGCAAGTATTTGGCGCTCAGGCTAAGGTTACCCAGACACTGGAACGGATGGCAGATTCCCCGGGCCTTAGCGTATTCGGGTGAGTATTCTCGCAATTCGGCGTTGGGAAGCAGAGCACGACGGCCCACCCAATGAAGTAAAATTACGCACACTTCTCGAAGCGCGCGGCTATTCTGTGACGCGCTACACCTATACGCCTGGAACTTGTTTCCCGCCGCATGTCCACGGTGAGGCGAAGATTGACGCGGTGCTCGAGGGCACTTTCCGCATGGGTATGCATGGGCTGCACGTTGATCTGGGGCCGGGAGACTGGCTCGAAGTCCCAGCAGGCGCCGAGCACTCAGCCGAGGTTATCGGTGACGTACCGGTCGTGAGCCTCGATGCAGTCAAACGCTAGTGTGCGTGCATATCGTTGCCGCAGCACATTGGTGACTTGATGCGGCCGCAGCCGTCCGGACACTCGGACGTGGCGACAACGGTACCGTCATCTTTAACCACGCTGCCGGGCACCAGACTGGATCCACAGTTTCCACAGGTCAGTCCGCTGACTGACATGTCGCAGTTATGGCAGTGGTACTTGGTCATCCCTGTTCCATCATATGGCTGTATTTAGTACTCATTCTGGCAGGTAGCTACCAATTCGTTGCTCATATTCCGGAAAATAGTGTGCAATAACTGGCATCTCGAAACTGCGCAGGATACTTTCTTTTGATTCACGCTCGAGCAGGAAACGGAATGACGCTTCGGCCAGCTGCTCCGGCGTTGCGCAGCCTTGTGTCAGCTTCACATGGTAGTCGCGCGACAGCGAAACGCGGTGTTCGGTCGCGCTGCCACGCTCGGCGACGTTCACTGTCAGCAGCCAGCCATCGGGGGCGTCGGCGCGGGAGACGGAGATGTTAGCCAACTATTTTTTCTTCGCGCTCTTTGATTTTTTTCCATCAATAGCGCGACGCTCCATCTCTTCGGAATACATTCTCATGAAGCGGAGCTTATCATCCTTCCATTGGGTCAGAAGTTCGTCACTATACATACTGTATCTCCGGGAGGCAAGGGTGTCAAAGACAACCAGTAGCAGGAAAAAGAAAGCTGCCACCGCATCAATATAGGTTAAGGTATTAGTGTCTTCGCGGACGGATGGAGCGCTACCCGCTTCAAGCTGGATATGAGTCGCAATTGCGGCTCCGAACAATATCAGGAAAATCATCAGGGCTATCCACTCATAGAATTCGAGGGGGCCACGACGCCTTGGTTTCGGAGGGCTGGGCATATTCAGGTCGTAGTTCACCCGTTTATCACGCGCTTCGGGAAGCATATCAATACCCTCTGTTGGATATTTGCTAGTTAGATATAAGCATGTAGGTTCCCAAGTGATTAAATAGTTATGATTCCTCGCGAATCGTGGGCGATGTGAAAGGAGCAGAATCTGAACTTGAACCTACATTGACTCCCGATGAAACTGAAACCAAGGTTCTAGCGGACACCCGGGTGGATTTCCAGACCTGGATGAAACACGCAAATTCAGAGTTCAGTTCTTTCGGCAGTCAGATATCTGGTGTTGGTAGTCAGATATCTGAATTCAACCTGAACTCACCGGATTACCGCAAAGCTCGCGTCTGGCTATTTGTTGTCCTCACCACTCTGTCAGTGTGGGTCATACTTTGGCTGCTCCTGACAATTGTTTTTTCCATCTGGCTCACAATAATTGGAATACCCTATGATTTCAGCTTTGACCTAGCCTCTATCCTTGCAGCAATTATTTCATTTTACCCGATTACAAGAGTGTATTCTTATTGCACGAATAACCGAGATTTCAGTATTACAAGTGATATTCTTGCGGATTACGACCCGTTCGTCGTCCGGCACCTATTCCAACTACCGAAGGGAGATGCTCCTTTTTCACTCACAATGAAGGCGTTGTTGGTTGATTTTGTGGGGGGCTGGACTCTTTTACTGATATTCCTGTTTGGCTTTGATGTGAATCCCGGCGACGTTGCAGCATCTACGATTGATTTGGAACCGTTATTATTATTCTCCATACTCTCCTTGGCCGTTGCGACCCCCATCATAGAAGAATTACTTTTTAGAGGATTAGTACAGGACCTCTTTGGAGAAATCTATTCCAAGTGGATTGCGATATTTTTCACTGCTGCGATTTTCGGGCTGATTCACCTAAATCCATTTTCAGTTATCAATGCCTTCTGGGGTGGCATGGTTTACGGTTACGTGCGCTATGAGACTGGCAGCCTTTGGCCCTCGATTTTCCTCCACTCCATGTGGAACCTTCACATTATCGCGTTCGTCGCGTTCGTCGCTTAGAGTCCTTTCACGACATAGCTGCCGTCCAGCTCGTAACCAAGCTTGCGGTAGTATTCCAGCGTCCCGGCTCCGTGGGTGACTCGCAGGCGATTGAAATCGTTGGACATGTCCTCGGCGATCCCCATCAGCTGTGTGCCAAGCCCGCGGTGCTGAACACCACTGTCTTCTGCGCCTAGCCGGGCGGCCTGGCCAGTGACCTTCAGCTCGCGCACGGTCGCTTGGTCGTCGTGCCGCAGACGCAGGTAGGCGAGCAGCTTGCGCCCTGCTTCGAGCGAGACAAAATACTCGATGCCTCCGCTCGCCTCGTAATTGCGTGTCCGCAGCTCCGCGTCGGCGAGGTCGATGCGGGCGCGCCATAGTTCGCGGCAGTTGATGCAGGCGCACCGCTTGCCGCGCCGCTTCAGTTCGCGCCGTGCGTATTGTCGCAGGTTGGAGTTCATCACACCGGCAATAATCTGATGCTTTGGGATATCACGCTGGATGCGCTGGATACGGACCCATGGTGGTACCATTTCCTTTAGGTCAGCAACGACATTGGCTGCGGTCTCAGTGTCGTACGGCACCCAATCACCTGGGTTGGCAGCTAGCGGTGCGCCTTTGACCAGCAGCGTTGGGTATAGTTTGAGCATGTCGGGTTGGAATTCCGCCTCATTGAAAAGTCGCGCGAAATCGCGCCTATCCTTTTCGGGCGACATGCCTGGAAGGCCAGGCATAAGGTGGTAGACCACTTTCAGACCGGCGCGCTTAAGCCTCCGTGTCGCTGCAATTACATCATCAACTGACTGCTGCCTATTGAGTTTGTCGAGCACCGCATTATCCAAGCACTGAACACCAATTTCGACACGTGTCGCCCCCTGTCGCCGCATCTGATGTACGGCCCAGTCACTACATTCAGTCGGACGTGTCTCCATAGTCAGTGCCACGCAGCGATGAGGTGCTGTACCGTTGGCTGCCAGCGCTGCGTCGAGTGATCCACTCCCTGAGCCGTTTAGGGTGCGGAAAGCGCCACGTAGGAACTCGTCCTGATATTCTGGTTCGCGAGCAGTGAAGGTGCCGCCCATGATAATCAGTTCAACTTTGTCCGTCGGGTGGCCATTACGCGCATACTGTTCAAGCCGACCTGCCACTTGAGTTTCCGGGTCGTAGCCGTGCCGCGCCCCGCGTCGAGCCGCGGGTTCGTGGCCGGTATATGACTGTGGAGCTTCATTTACAGGCCCACCTGGACAGTAGGTACAGGTACCATGGGGGCAGGGTGCCGGTGAAGTCATGATTGCCACAGGGGCAACCCCGGCGGAGGTGCGCATTGGCTTGACTCGCAATAACTTTGCCAATTCAGGTTCTGCATTCGCGTCCAGCTGTGCCAGCAATTCGTTGTTGGCCGGCAGACCATTCGAGTTGCTGGAACGAGCTACATCCAGCTTGATGCGTTCAACAGCGTCACGTGATTGTGGGCGCTCTTCCAGCAGCCGTTCCACTACACGTGCGGCGACACTCACGTTCGCGTCAGTACGGCGTCAGTATAACGTCTTCGCGGAGTGCGTCAGCACCTCAGAGCCGGAGCGCGTGACCAACAAGTCATCCTCAATTCGAATACCGCCCTGTCGCGGGAAGTAAAGCCCTGGTTCGATAGTTACCGTCATCCCTTGTTGCAGGACTGTTTTCTGCCCATAGGTAATCGATGGCCATTCATGTATTTCATGGCCGAAACCATGACCAGTTCCATGGACGAAATGCTTGCCGACTCCGTTACTGCCAAGAAAGTTGCGTCCCGCGCCATCCACATCTTGTGCTACAGCTCCGTGGCGCAGTGCATTTTGCGAACGCCGATTCGCTTCTAACACCATAGCATATCGCCGTCTCCATTTCGGAGCTGGGTTGCCGCCGACGAAATAAGTGCGTGTAATATCAGAACAGTAGCCTTTCCAGAAAACTCCGAAATCACAGATGACTGGATCGCCGTCGCGCAATCGCCGTCGGCCAGGTGAGTGGTGTGAGAATGCAGCGTTAGATCCAGAGGCAATTATAGTAGTGAAGGAGGTCTCTTGGACTCCACGCCGCCGCAGGAAGTAGTCAATCTCGGCAGCTACCTCGTACTCTGCCAGCTCGGCGCCTGCTTCACATAGTTCACGCGCAAATCTCTGCCCGGCATCCGCGTGTCTGACTGCAGTACGGATACGCTCCAGTTCATCGGGTGCTTTGCAAGCGCGCAGATCGCGTACCGCGGTCGAATTTTGAACGGAAATACCGCGCTGGAGCCGCAATGTATGGTCAGTCAGAACACTCTTCGCTTCTTTTTCTTCGAGCAGAGCTTTCAGTGCAGCCTTGGATGAGGTGTGTTCAGCACCGACGTCTGGGTAACCTGACCATAGTCGCAAGTCCTTCACCCCTGCTTCTTTCTGGCAGCGATGTCCTTCAAGTGACGAAGTTATCCCGGTTGGTGCCCCTCGTCGTGGTACGACGACGTAATTCAGTGTGGAGCCAGGGGGTGAGCCAGGAGGTGATTCAGCAGATGCAAGCCAGCGTGTATTGGCAGCTGCCACTGCGACAAATGCGTCTGCGTCTGCTTCACGCAACGCGCGCCGTACTCCAGCCCAGCGTCGTCGATAATTAATTCTCATTTTCTTCTCCGAGTGACTGCACCAATAATGCTCCCGGTATGACGTTACCACTCCACAGTAGAAAAGCGATGGGCCAGTAGCCCTGCAGTATGAAGAGCACACCTGCGGCACCTAGTGCCAAGTAGAGCGATGCTATGTAGAGTTTTAGCAGCATTCAAGCATCTCCGTTACAATTTCATTTGGTAGCTGGGGAGCACCTGGCAGAGTCGCCAGCAGCAGCAGTATCGCCACTGGTGCTAGTTGCATTAGCAAATCATCGTCAAGCCATTTTATGCTTGGCTGCTCAACAGCAACTATTACGACTGCAGCGACCAATGCATAACCAAGTACAAGCCCAGAAAAGCCACTTGCCATCCCGAAGATAGATATATAAATCAGAAACGCTATTACGATGCCACTGGCGAGCGTTTGCTGGTGTGACAGTCGTGATTTCAGCTCACCCAGTAAGGGGTCGGTGTAAGCAGCAGCAATGATAGTCGCTATTACCACTGCTTGACCAACGCCAAGATATTCGTGTGCCGCCAGCAGTATGGTTGCGCCGCTAGAGAACCAGAGGAAACCGGCAATACGGTTCTGCTCGTAGTCGCGGATGCCAGGCATTTTGCGTGAGGAGCGTAGACGCATAGCGTCAACTGTGGCGGTGGCGAACCAGAAACCAGCTGCGAAGACAAACCGCTCAATTCCAAATAGTGTCAATGGGAGTAGAAAGTAGACTACATAGCACGCTCCCATAGTGTGATTGAAGCGGCGGAAGATGTGTTGGTTCATCAGCCCAGAAACCTCCACACTTCCGGCTGCATTGGCAGGTCATCCTGCTCCAGTTCCATCTCGGTGCCGAGGTCCACTACCGGCCATGGGCTGCTATCGAGAAAGGGCTGGACATCATCGATAGCGAGTGTAAGCGAGCCGTAGCGATAGTGCATAGGCACGACTACGCGTGGTGCGATTGCCTGTGCTATGCGCCACGCCATTGCGGCGTCGACGGTGAAGACGCCTCCCACTGGGAGAAATAGCAGGTCACACCCCCGCATTAGGTCCATTTGTTCAGTAGGATAGTGGCCCAGATCAGCAGCGTGGAGGAAGGAAACACCTTGCATTTCGAATTTAAACATGACTATCTCGCCACGCTTTGCGCCTTGTTCATCATCATGGAATGCCTGTATGCCTCGAATGCTGCGGCCCTGGAATTGATGCTGCCCTGCAGTGTCGATGACTCGGCTGCGCAGCCCACGCACATTCCGCACTTGGTTATGATCGAAATGATCGTGGCTAACCAGTACAAGGTCGGCACGAGCAATCGGTGGCGCCAGTCCGATTGAGCGGCCATCGTGTGGATCAATGACCAGTGTGACGTCGGATTGCAGCTCGAAGCAAGCATGACCGTGCCAACGCAGAATCATCTGCCCCGAAGTAGGGTGCGCTTAAAAGCGTCAGATGTGGATGTCGATGTTCAGGAACTGTGCCATTTCCTTGTAGCGGCTGCGAATTGTAACTTCAGTTAGGTCTGCGGCGCGCGCGACGTCCTTCTGCTTGCGTCGTTCGTTATTAATGATTGAGGCAATGTATACCGATGCTGCCGCGAGCGAGATTGGCACTGAATTAGTGAGTGGTACGTCCTGAGCAGCGCGTAGAAGGTCGCGGGCAGTGCCTTCAACTTTTGGTGTTAATTCTAGCTTAGAACAGATGCGCGGCAGATAATCCTCAGGCAGTGGAGGCATTGAGTGCATTTTTAGAGCCTTAACCATCACCTGGTAAGTACGCGAAATTTCTTTGCGTGAATAACGACTGTGACGGCTGATTTCCGTCAGTGTACGCGGTACTCCTTCCTGCCGGCAGGCGGCATATAGTGCAGCACAGGCCACCATTTCAATTGCACGACCTGAGAGCGATTGCTCCTGAATTGCGCGTCGATAGATGAATGCAGCTGTTTCTTGGATGCGGCGCGGTAGTTTCAGGTTTGTAGCTACCGCTTGCATTTCGCGCATAGCAACTGCCATGTTGCGCTCAGCTGATTTGGAGGCGCGGGCGCGGCGTTGCCATTTTCGCATGCGGAACAGCATAGACTGGTTCCGGTTGGAAATGGAACGACCGTAGTAATCTCGGTTTGTGGGTGATATTTCGGTCGAAAGTCCCTTGTCGGGCAGAGTGGTTGACATTGGTGGCCCTGCTCGTGCGAGGGCGTTCTCCTGTTGCATATCGAAAGCGCGCCATTCCGGACCAGGGTCGACAATGTTCTCCTCTAGCACCAGTCCGCAGTCGGCGCAGACTACTTCAGCGTGGTCATAGTCCCGTTTTAAATGTCCGCTGCCACACTCTGAACAGGTAAGCACATCTTCTACTTTTTCGGTTTTCTTTTTTGATTTTGTCGCCATTCAAACACCTCCATACCTACAGTAGCTGGGGCGGGGCGGATTTGGGCGAGTATAAAAGCCTTTGTGCAAAACTTTATTCGGCAATACATGTATTTTTAGAACTCAGATTTGGTTACCAAGGTTAATTTTTTATATCTGGGCTTGCATTTCTCGGCATACGCCGAATATTATGGTTTATGCTTTGGGTTTCAGTTGTTTGCGGCGTTACCGCTTGATTGCATTGGAGTGACGATTCGCTATACTAACCGTTCCATAACGACTGCGTCGCCACCGTCTTGATAATAGCACGGCAGTAAATCTACGCTGGAAAAACCGAGGTGACGGTAAAACTTGACCGCGGCTGAATCGACACGTGCCTCGAGGGCAACGCGTTTGCAACCGTGCTTGCGTCCAGCTGCCATTAGCATTTCGAGTAGTTTGCGTCCGTGCCCTCGACGCTGCAGCTCCGGTGCGAGGACTAGAATCAGTACTCGCAACTTATCTCCTGGCAGCAGCGCACCGCACGCGGCTCCGACAATAATTCCACTGCGTCGCGCTATCGCGAAACCGTCAGGCCACTGCGACTGGATTTTTAGGAATACTTCTGGTTTGTAGTTCTCGTCTAGATTTGCTGTTAGGAACTGCATAAGTTCATCCAGCTCCTCCGGCTGGAAAAGAAGGTACTTCATGCCGCGATACGGAGCTTACCTTCCTGGCTCCAGCTGGCGATGGTAAGATCCTCGCTGAAGCTGGCAGCCCCTTTCCCTTGTGAGGAGAAAAGGAAGTAGAAAGCCTTCAGGTCATCAGGATCTCCGTTGTCAACCCATTCTGAAAGTCGATAAGGTGGCATCCAGAGGAAGTATCCATTAGCGAGATCTGCCGTAATTACAGTTAGGTTCCCGTTGGAAAGTGGCACTAAAGCGTTGACCCAGGCGTGCCCACCCCAATCCTGCAGGCCGTCTGCTGAACGGGGAATCATCCCCAGTTCCATCCAGGCCGGGATACCGGCTGCACGAGATAACGAAGCGAAGAGTAGTCCGAGATCATCGCAATCTCCATAACCGTTTGCTAACGTTTGCTGGCAGCTGCGTGGAGTCGCCCCTAGTACATAATCGAAATTCTCCATGATGTAATCAAAGATGTTACGTAGTATCCATAATACGTTCCCGTCGCTCCCATCAGAGAGCTCAGCAGCGAGCGTTTGGACCTGCGGGTTTGATGGCTCAATTTTCCATTCATCTTGCAAGAAAACATCCCAGTCTTCAGGGACATCCTCGACAGTGCCGGAGTCATCTGGTGTCAGCTGACTGAGAATGGTATTGACTCGTACTTGGTAGTTAACGCTGATATCAATCCTCTCATCACCCGTCAGTGTACCTTCCCAAACCATTTTGCCGGAACGTAAGTCGGGAGTGGGGTTCGCTTCCAACGACAGTAGTTCCTGCCAGTCGCTCCCAATACCTTGCGGCCCACTGGGACGGTGGCCTGGCTCGCTTAGTGCCAGTCTCCAGTTGGCTGAGTTTGCTTGGTCATCTGATTCGTTTGTTGTACCTCGGTCATCTATTGGATCTCCTAGAAAAATAGTGAAATTGCGTATCATGGTCATCGTGATTGTTTCCGGCACGTCGTAGTAAGGTGTAGATAGCTCGTCAAACATGTCGTCAAGCTGTTGCAGGTATGGCTGCGCTTGCGGTAGTGAAAGTAGTGCAGCGATGAGTAAGATTGTCACTAGTGGTTTCAGCCATTTTGGAGCCCGGCGTCGTTGGGTGGGCACGTAGGGCGTTACGGCAGATTGCTGTGGCGAAGTGCCAGCCCTAAGAGACTGTTGTCCATTGGTAGCTGCCCCGCAGTTAGGGCAGCCTGTATCGCTAGCCTGAAGCACGAATCCGCAGTAGTTGCACTGCTCCATTGCCGATATCAATTCCGTGTGCTATTAGAGGGTAAGCGAGCGCGCGATTCGGAATTCGTTGATTAGAATCAGGGAGAGCCCGGCCGCTAGCGTATATGCACCATTCTGGAGGCCGGTGGCGGTAGAAATTTCTACGACTAAGATAGCGAGGATTCCACCTAGCATGACGCCCCAGCGTGAGATTTGCAATGCATTACTATCTTCGGCGTCGAAATAGCGTATCAGTCCGGCTGCCGACTGGAAGCCTTGCGTCTTCTTCTCCTTCGCCATGTGCGGCTCGACCTGTGGCGATTATTTAAGCCTTGAGAACCTTTTAATCAGGGACTCTGTCGCCGCGTCCATGCACTGTCGTATGTGCGTTGATGTCCACGGGTTGACGCCGACTCGGCTCAATGAACCGGAGACTGCAGAATATCTCGTTTCACACTGCTACGAGGGGGACCTCAAGCACAAACATTCGGAAGACGATGGGTTGCTGCAGCCAATGTGCGCATCCTGTCTGGAACGATTGTTAGAGAACTCGGACATCCATATCTTCAGCGCTTATCGTCTTGAAAAACTCGAACTTGAGGAAAAACAATGAGCTTTTTCCGTGGTCTGGCCGGTTTCCTTTCCTGGGGGCTCTGTCTGGTACTGGCCGGCATCTCGGCAATTGTGGCACTAATACTTTACTTGCTTGACCGAGGACAATCTTTCATTGAAATTAATTCACTGCATATTGGCATTGCCGTTGCTGCAGCTTGTCTCTTCACAATCCTAGGATTCGCGCTGTTGATGGGATTGACACGAGACAACGATGATGATTGATCCGAACACGCGCTACCTATTGCGCCGGAGGATGGAGGTAGTACCTCGAGCGATACGCAGGCATGTACCACCTGGGAGGACGCTTGAAGCCGGGGCCGGGTCTGGCTGGATGAGCCTCGCTGTAGCAAGCATGGGACATGATGTAGTGGCACTCGACAATCATGAAAGTTATTTCCCGTTTATTCGTCGTCAAGCGCGGCGAATGAAATCTAACGTAGAACTTATTGAGGGTGATGCAATGTCGCTGCCCTTCGCGGACAATGAGTTTGATGTAGCAATG
>NYZY01000097.1 GCA_002687335.1 Chloroflexota bacterium | reverse complement strand
TTTTTGGAACTTGTGTGTATATACTCTTTGTTCGACCATATCGTCCTTTTGAAACGATACTTGTTGTAATTAATCCAAGCATGTCCAGCTCTGCTAATAATGCACTAACGCGTCTCTGAGTAAGAGATTCAGTACGTATTGTTTCTGTTAATTTACGATAGGACTCATAAATTTCTCCAGTTGATTGCGAGTCTTGATTTAGCATGATGGTGGTAAGAAGAAGCTTTGCATGTAAGGGTAGAGAGTGTACGGCCTCGCCTATTCGGTCTTGTTCTATGTGCTGAAGAGCAAGGCGTATGTGTTCCTCCTCAAGACTAGCTGCAGATTTTCTTTCAGCTATTTCAGCTGCCACCCGCAGCAGGTCGACGGCGCGACGGGCATCGCCGTGTTCAGATGCAGCTAGAGCCGCACAAAGGTTTACGGCGGCTTGGGATACTTGACCTGGAGGGAACGCTAAAAGGGCTCTCTCGTTAAGAATGGTGCGCAGCTGGTCGGCGGTATAGGGAGTAAAGACTATTTCTTCTTCACTAAGGCTACTGAGTACTCGCGGATCTAGGAGATCTTTAAACTGTAAATCGTTAGATATGCCCACAAGTGATAAAGAAGCAGGGAAAATTTCACTGTTTGATCTTGTAAACTCATAGAGTAAATCGTCTCCAGAGTGCTTAACAAGGAAATCAATTTCATCTAAAGTGAATATCACGTTTGTTTGTGATTGGTTGATGTGTTTGATTATGCGCGCAAACACCTCACTAAGAGCTAGACCGGTGAAAGGAATTTCAACGCCGATTGCGTTTGCAAGTTGTGAGAGAACGCGGTATTCAGTTCCTGCCACTCTGCTGTTACAATAAGCGAACGTCATTTGTTTGGGGGTTTTTGTGGCTGCTTTTTGAAGACGTTCAAGGACGCGGTGTGTAACAGCCGTCTTACCAGTACCGGTTTTTCCATATAATAACAAATTTGATGGTTTAGAGTTTTTTAATATGGGCGCAAGAATTTCTGCAACTGTTCGTATCTGTTCCTCTCGAAAAGGAAGACGATCAGGTATGTAATCTGATCGAAGAACGGAGGGATCTTGGACTAATCCAGGGGATGAAAGAGCTTTATCAAAAACATCATCCATAATATCTATACTCATAACGATCGATTTTCTCCATTGGTCCCTCCGACCCCTCCGCTTCCATTGGAGGCCGTTTAGTTGATGGGTATGTTATTGTTGAGAAGAAAGAGAGCCCGCTCTAGATAACGATATTATCTTTAATTTACTAATTATTGATGAAAACTGACTAAGTTGTAAAATTATAATATTTCAACCAACTCACAAAAACAAACACGGTCTTAGGATCTAACTCTTCAGTGGAAGTATAGGGGTGCAGGGCACCTGTATGATTACTTTGTGAACGTTTGTGAAAACTGGGATAAAAACTAACCAGATGCACCCCTCTATTTCCACTGGAGATTCTAGCAAGGAGAAATAACCATATCACTTCCTTTGGAAGCCTTTTTGGTTAAAAGGGGCTCATATCTAACCATAAACACCGTTTTAATCATTCACAAGAAGTTAACAAATGTGAATGTTTATCGAACAAAACATAGGTAAATATCACTAGTTCACAAATAAATTAAAAAACATAAATATACAATATCATAAGAATACCTTCAATGCCTCGGCGACGAGTAAAGATAGAATTTGAAGACGCCGACGGTAGTAAGTACGCGTTATCATTACAAGGAGGGGTTTCTAGAGAAAAAGTTCTGAAAATATTAGATCTAGTGGATCTGGTCTCTAATGACGGTAGTAACAATGGTGAAGAACGGATTAAAACCACAAACACCTCGGTTAGTCGACTACGTCAATTAATTGACAATAAATTTCCCTTAGGCGCCTTTACATCTAACGATTTATTGGAAGCTTATGAGGACGAGTACAGCCGCTCTGTGAAACTGAGTACCGTATCAACCTACCTTTCACGGATGTCTGATCGTGGTTCCTTGAGAAGACACAAAGCCGGCAGCAGCTGGAGCTATCGTCGCAACAGATTAAGCGTGTAAAAACACGAAGAACTATGTAGATTTTAAGCTATATACGAAGGGCCGCACTAAGTCATTTCTTTCTACTTTACCCTTCTCAAAAAGAGCCTTCATTATACGAGAGGTGTGTTCTCGAGACTTACCTATTGCTTCTCGTATTTGTGTGGGTGTAAGGTTTTTGTTTGATAGAAGTTCTATGATTAACCGTTCTGTTTGCGTTAAATGAGGATCCACCAAATTCCTTGAGGGAACCGCATCTGATTCAGACGCAATACGTGATATCACGTTTTGGGGTCTAGTAAGCAAAGCAACACCGCGTCCCTCACCAGGAGTTTTCACCCTATCTAGTTTAACATCCAACAAACCCAATCTAACTTCCATATCTGTTATCTTTTTATCCTGAGTGAGAAGTCTACCGCGCAATTCTATTAGAATATCACTTACAACACCTGCAGCTTCACGCTCGTTACTGAGGACGCGACGAAGACGCGGAAGAAAATAACCTGATAAACCCAACACAAATCCAACCGCAACTAGACTAAAAGCGGCCACCACCCACAATTCACTAGTCAGAAAAACCCACAATCAATAACGTCACTAACATCACATAATAAACATTACATATCACACATCACCATTAGCTAACGGAACTCATAGTACGTTCAAGAACGTCTCTGGCCTCAACTAGACGTTCATGGCCTACCTCACCCGTCCTCAACATGACGAGAGTGTTTCCTATCTCTACGAGACGTTCAAGCATGTCTGACGGTAGTAGACCAAGGTACTGTAATAAGAGAACGTCATATATGGCCTTGTGAGCATTCTCACGTGCTTGGTGCAACGTCCTTGAAAACGATCCTTTACTTACGGGCTTATCATCACGCATAGACGCACCCTCGCTAATTGCTCGAATACCGCTCTTGGAAAGAAGCCAGCTATCTAGCTGTACGCGCGATATACGCGATTCCCTTATTAAAAACAGACCCAGGGGATCGTCTTGCAATTCTTTGGACAACAATTATACCGCGCTAGCGTAATACACTTTTGTATATTAGCTTCTCTGTTCGCCAAACCTAAAATAGGACTCATTTATGCTATCTATCTTACTCTTTTTTAATAAAATAACACAGGAATTTTACTATAGAGACCCATGGCACTTATTAGCCCGCACGCAACAAACTCTCTGATTGATATGGGTAGACGCCATCGTAGGCTTATTCGGCCTATAAGGAAAACCCTACCAAAAGTTTTTAGCTGTCCGAGATGCGGCGTTCCCTCAATTAGAATTTCCAATAACGATAACACAAAGTCGGAAACGGAAAGCACCTCAACTACCGTTGTTTGCGGATCTTGCGGACTAAACCACGAGGCCCCAACATCTCTTAAACAAGAACCAGTTGATGTTTACAATCATTTTGTTGACGAATACATGGCAGGCAAAATAGGCGCATGATAGGGCCTGTCGAGAAACAACTACGACGTGATATCACAAAGCTAGGTACGTTGTGCTTCGGACTTATAGATTCACAAGGACTAACACCAAGCTCTGCAGCACGCACAGCTGAAACATGTCAACAATGCGGTGTGTCTGCAATACTCGTGGGGGGTTCCACCGCAATAGATCAACTAGAAGTTCATTCAATAGTAAAATCAATCAAAAAATCAGTCACAATACCAGTTATCTTGTTTTGTGGAAACGTGACCGGCATCTCACCCGATGCTGACGCCATTCTCTTTAGTTCTTTACTAAACTCAGACAACCCTTACTTCATTACACAGGCCCAGGCCCTTGGAGCACTAGCCATTCGAAAATATCAACTTGAGGCCATTCCACTAGCATATCTTGTCATAGGTGATGGTGGGAGTGTGGGATTTGTTGGTCGCACCAGAGGAATTCCACCGAAAAAACCGGCCCTAGCTAGCATGTACGCACTAGCTGCACAATACATGGGTATGCGTTCGGTGTACCTGGAAGGCGGTTCCGGTGTGACATCACACGTACCAGCAGACCTCGTCTCCCTGGTGAGGTCATTATATGATGGAACCATTTTTGTAGGGGGTGGCATTCGTACCTTGACACAAGCAACAACACTTGCTAAAGCAGGGGCCGATATTCTGGTAATTGGATCTTTACTTGAGGAAGAAGGTTTTGACTCCACTCTAAAACAAATTGTCCGTAAAGTTCAACCTCCAAAAGGCAGGAGTCGTACAGGCTAGATGTACCCGACTCAACTTAGATACATGTGTTACCTAACAGCAATAAACTCTCAATAAACGTGATGCAACGAACGTGACGTCGTTAGAGATGGAGGAAGCCAAAAGTAAACTCTCCAACCTACCCGGAGCTACGACAGAGTATTTGCAACACATGGATCATATTCTATCTAATCTTTGCCAACAAATGGAGACGAGTAAAAAGGCACGAGCACAAGGAATGGATCCCATACCAAAAATAGAAATTCAGATTGCAGACGACCTTGCGGATCGCGTCGAACAGCTATTGAGCATACCAGTAGCAAAGAGGATTCGGGATGTCTCCAAGACGCAAGGAACCGAACGCACCGCTTTGATAATAGCAGAAGAGATAGCTTTGGGCAGATTTGGATACTACGAAAAGAGAGAAGCGTTAGATCTAGCTATACGAGTTGGACTAGCAATCATCACAGACGGAGTTACGGTTGCCCCACTACAGGGAATATCTACAATTGAGATCAAGAAGAACGAAGACGGATCAGAATATCCAGCAATCCTCTTTGCTGGACCTATGCGTTCTGCAGGAGGAACAGAAGCCGCTCTCACACTAGTGATTGCAGACCACGTTCGTCAAACACTAGGACTTGGGACCTACCATCCAAACATTAGAGAAGAAGACGAAGTAGGACGTTTTATTGAAGAACTGCGCGTCTACGAACGAGAGGTCGGAAATTTCCAATATAAGGTCTCAGACGAAGACATAGAACACACGCTCCTTCATTTACCCATAGAAATCGATGGTGTAGAGACGGATCCGATTGAGGTTACAGTTCACCGTTCATTGAGTCGAATCGCTACCGATTGCGTTCGAGGCGGTGCTTTACGAGTTCTAAACGATGGAATAATAGGACGATGTCAAAAACTTCTGAAAGTCCTACAAAATCTGGGAATAAACAAATGGGAATGGCTTGCCGACCTGAAAGGAGGAACGCAACAAGGAACGGACGAGACGCAGGCGAGCAGCTCTCATTTTGAGGAAGTAATCTCGGGGCGGCCCGTTCTCTCATTCCCCCGAAAATCTGGTGGCTTTCGACTTAGATATGGACGTGCGCGTAATACGGGACTAGCAACTATAGGTGTGCACCCAGCTCTGGCCGTTCTCCTTAACCACCCGTTTGTCGTAGGGACGCAAGTTAAGCTTGATATGCCCGGCAAAGCCGGAACAATCGCATTCGTTGATAGCATCGAGCCACCAATAGTGAAACTAAACGACGACTCGGTGGTAAAAGTCGATACCGTTCATAATGCAAGAGCACTTCGCAGTGATTTGAAACAAGTCCTTTACCTCGGCGACATTCTAATCAGCTATGGAGACTTTCTAGAGAATAACGCAACACTGCCACCGTCAGGCTATGTAGAAGAATGGTGGGTTTCGCATCTAGAATCTGAATTATCAGGTCGATATGAGTCACTCGAATCTTGCGCAGAAGATCTAGGGGTACCCGCACCGCGATTACATGAACTCTTAAACAACTTTCTAGCTTCTTTTCCTACACCAGCTGAAGCATTCAACATCTCAGAGAAGCTCACGATACCACTTCACCCTCGGTATCTCTTTTATTGGGATACCATTACACCATCAGAGATTCTTGCACTACGAGAAAAATTAACCATAAATTCTCTAGAGCTAGACGACTGTACCATCACTAGTACTCTCGACCAAAAAGAGCTTCTAGAACAGCTGGGAATACCTCATAAAATAGATGCCGACAAACTCGTTCTAGAAGGATCAACAGCATACGTGGTCCTGATGACTCTTGGACTTTCACGACGACGAGTTCCTCCTGAGTGGACTGACACATGCACATTACTTTCTCAACTCTCAGGAGTAATTATCAAGAAAAAGACATCGGCCTTCGTCGGGTTACGCATGGGGCGCCCTGAGAAGGCAATGCCGCGTCACATGAAACCCCCCGTACACGTTCTTTTTCCAATCGGGAATGAAGGGGGCTTATCACGTGATATCACAAAGGCCGCAAATAGTGATAATGTAGATATTGAAATAGTAAATCTGGTCTGCGACCACTGCCACAATCCAACTTACGGTTTCCAATGTCATGAATGTCTTGGAAAGTCTACAATTCAGAAGGCCTGTCCCACCTGTAAAAGATCTACGGAAACAGCAAA
The DNA here is from genome assembly GCA_002687335.1 of Chloroflexota bacterium. The sequence goes on along the minus strand of NYZY01000097.1, from coordinate 16,067 downwards.
CTGTCCATCTTGTAAAATTCCTACAACTGCATACTCCACTAGACCCTTCCCTCTCAAAGCCACCCTTGAACGCGCTACTCTTGCTGTTCAACATATACCCACGAGTCCACTGAAGGGAGTTATTGGCTTGACAAACGCTCTACGCATACCCGAAAGACTAGAAAAAGGAATTTTGAGACATAAACACAATCTTTCCGTCTATAAAGACGGAACTGTCCGGTTTGACGCTACGAATGTTCCACTAACACATTTTAAACCAGAGGAAATTGGCATCACAATAGAACAACTCCATAACTTAGGTTATACAGAAGACGCCAGCGGAAAAGAACTCACGTCACCAAACCAGCTAGTCAGACTATTTGTTCAAGACGTGATTATTTCGGTCGAAGCTCGACGTTATTTTTTTGAGGTAACAAAGTTTGTAGATGAACTACTCGTATCAGTATATCATCAAGAACCACACTATAATCTTAAACGGCATGACGATCTCATTGGACAACTCATTGTAGGCTTAGCTCCACACACATCCGTGGGCATCGTCGGCAGAGTAGTGGGTTTTACAGAATCCCAGGTCTGTTATGCTCACCCACTTTGGCACTCTGCAAAACGTCGAGATTGCGACGGAGACGGGGATAGCATAATTTTGTTGCTTGACGCATTGCTAAATTTTTCCAAGGAACTTTTACCGACTAGGATAGGGGGACTGATGGATGCGCCGCTTCTTCTTCAACCCACTGTTATACCCACTGAGGTTCAACGTCAAGCTCATAATGTGGATATTGCGAAAAGGTATCCTCTAAATTTTTATGAGAAACTCTCAACTGAGGAAGTCAAACCAAGCAACATTCCTAAACTAATTCCAACCGTCAAAGATCGATTAGCTACATCTGAGCAGTTCACAGCATATTATTTTACACATACAACAGAAAGAATAGTGGGAGAAGCACACAGAGCTTCCTATTCAACACTAAAGACCCTTAATGAAAAACTTGACCGACAAATTTACCTTGCACGACTCATAAGAGCAGTTAATCCAGACGAAGTTGTTACTTCGGTTCTCAAAACCCATCTCCTGCCCGACATTCTAGGGAACATGAGAGCCTACGGCTCTCAGACCTTCCGCTGCAAGAACTGCAGTCAACACTATAGACGTTATCCTCTCAAGGGCGTCTGTCTCTCCTGTGGTGGTCTTTTGCAGGGTGCAGTGACTAGACGTAGTGTAGAAAAATATTTGGTATTAGCAACAAAACTATCTCGACGCTTTTCTGTAGGGGAATATCTCCGCAGCAGAATAGAAGTAGCTAAAGAAGAACTTCTCGTCCTATTTCCTCAGACAGAGAGTACCACACAAACAGAGCTAACAGACTTTCATGAATCAGATTGAGTAAACCACTGAAAAAATACTAACTAGTAAAACGCTTCTTCATCTACGAGTGAGCTGGATGTCTCTTATTAGATCTCCATCACATCAAGATCCTGAGGAAAAACTGTTTCAGAAAAGACCTTTAGAATCTCGGCAACCAATTCGTTAGACAACACGGGACGGTGTACAAGTATGAGTTTTCCTACTTTTGCTTCCGCGGCCGTTTTGGCTGCTTGAAGTGGTGTAGAATGACCATACTGTCTAGCTCTTTCCTGATCAAGCTCAGCGGCCTCATGAATAAGGTAGTCTGCACCTCTGGCAAAATCCACCAGATCTTTACCTGTGGAAGTATCTCCAGTATAAACAAACGTCTTTCCTTCTACCTCAAGACGATAACAAACTCCAGGTACTGTATGCTTAGCAGGAATGCTAGTCACTGTAAAAGGAAAGGCCTTCTCTTCTGAGACGATCTCGTAGACACCCGCGGGATCCGTTGCTCCATAGAACAGATGATAGCTAGTTCGAATAAATTCATCTAACGCTGAAGGACCAACTATTTGTATAGCTCTCTTATTACGTTCTCGAAAAAGCAGATCCAATAGAACAAAGGGCAGACCTCCAGCATGATCACCATGAAGATGGCTAATTAGGATGGAACGAACATCTACAATCTTATGACCCAACCTGTGCAGGTTGTATATGGTCTGAGGACCACAATCCAACAGAACACGACCATTTGCGCTCTCTATCATTACTGACATATTCGCTCTTCCCTCCGTACAGAAAGCATCGCCAGTACCAAGGAATACTACTCTCACGATATCAACAACTCCGTCTATGGCTAACAGTAGCTAGTAGAACACAAAGCACATAAGAAGTAACTGAGAAAAAAGACCAAAAACAACACCTATCGTATCCTGATATACTTGTACGCCTCTTCTTTCGTATCAAAGGCAAAGTGAATTTTTTGGTAGCTTTCCCTGAATGTCTTGACGTCTTTCTTTACGATCTTCGCTTTCTCATGTTTTAGGACTACTCGTCCGATAAACTCTGCTATTTCCTTCATCTCCAACTCTTTCATTCCTAGACGCGTAACTTCCTGAGTTCCTATTCGTATTCCTCCAGGGTGTAAGTAATGACGACCAGCTGAGATGTCACCAGGGATGAGCTGCCTGTTGACTATAACATTCGCCCGTTCAAGCTCTTTCTCGAAGGATCCTCCATCACCCTGTGTTGTCACATCCATTACCACCTGGTGTGAAGAAGTGAACCCATTCTTCTCGCCCAGAACCCGTATTCCCATATTGTGTAGGGACGATGCCAGCTCCTTGGCGTTTCTTATTACCTGTCTTGCGTATTCACTTCCAAATCTAAGAGTTTCAGCTAAAGCTACAGCTTTACCTGCTACCGTATGCAAATGATGATTACTAGTATTACCCGGAAAAACCGCCTTCTTAATTTCTTCCGAATACTTGTCGCGACTCAAAACAATACCCCCCTGGGGTCCAAAAAACGTCTTGTGGGTACTCAACGTCATTACCTCTGCACCCTCTCGCAAGGGATCCTGGAATTGTCCTCCAGCAATCAGTCCAGAAACATGTGCTGAATCATAACAGACGAGTATATCATAGCTCTTAAGGAAATCTACAAGTTCTCTAATGGGTTGTGGAAAGAGAAAAAGACTACCGCCAAACATCGCCATCTTCGGAGACTTTCCATCATCAATCAACTTCTTTATCTTCGTCTTTGTCTTCTCCACGTCAATATTCATCTCCACGGAATCAAACGCAAAATATTCAATTTGTAGGCCGTGAACAAGACCTGCAGTACCAGAAAAATTCATCCTACCAGACGAAATATGTCCTCCATTTGGGATTGCCAGGGCTAACATCAAATCTCCCGGTGTTGTAAAAGCAGAGTAGACTGAGAGATTTGCACAAACACCCGAAATTGGACGCACGTCAGCGAATTCAGCTTTGAAAACCCGCCTAGCCAAATCAGCACATAGTGTTTCTACTTCATCGATGTAAGTACATCCTGCATATACTCTTTGTCCAGGCCAACCCTCGGCATATCGATTTCCAAAATCAGAAACTATGGCTTCCCGTACTGCAGGACTTGGTACGTTCTCTGAAGCTATGAGCGGAAGATTTTCTCTAAACCAACTATGGTGCCGTTCAAGTAGATCGAAGATTTTCCCATAACTATCTTTTGCTATTGGCAATCGTATTGCACCGATCTCTAACTATCGAATAACATTCTAGCACTTTTGTAAACCTTTGGTGCTTCTATCTAAGACAGAGACGCGATACAAATAATCTCAAAACAAACACCAACAACTTAATCCTCTCCAGTCATTTCCTTTGATAACTGTTGTACAAGTTGTCGCTGACGTCCATTCAACTTGGTAGGAATCGCAACAGTGACGTACACCAACTCGTCTCCTCTACCACGACCGCGTGCACTGGGTAGTCCTTTGCCCTTGAGCCGGAAAACAGTACCATTTTGAGTGCCTGAAGGAATCTTTAGACGCGCCTCATCCTCCAGAACAGGGATACGTACCTCTGCTCCTAATGTTACTTGTGGAAACCCGAGCTTAGCTTCATAGATTAGATGATCTCCTTCACGACGAAAAAGAGGATGAGGTTTCACATGAACAACGATATACAAATCTCCTGGTACACCCCGACCTTCTCCGATTTCTCCTTCTCTTGGCATCCTCAAAGCAGATCCATCTTCAGCTCCAGGAGGAATACTAATTTTTAGCTGGCGCGATACTTTGACTGCTCCACCTCCACGACAGTTCTTACATAACTTTTCAATAACAACACCCTTTCCTCTACACCTTCCACAAGTTTCATACGTAATCATCATAGCAAAACCAGCCGATCGAGCAGCTCGAACTTGACCAGAACCACGACATTGCGAACACGTCTCTGATCTAGTCCCAGGCTCTGCACCCCCTCCACTACAAGTGGGACAGCGTTCTTGTCGTCTGACCTCAATTTCACGTGATATACCATGAAAAACTTCTTCCAATGTGAGCTCAATATCATAACGAAGATCGCGCCCTGGTGCTGCTTCATATCCAGCTCTCCCACTTCTTCCAAAAAATGCATCAAATATTCCTCCAAACCCAATATCCCGAAAAACGTCCTGAAAGTTAGCACTACGAAAAATATCTTCTGTACTGTACTTGGAACCTATTCCTTCATGACCAAAGCGATCGTACTGTGATTTCTTAACATCATCAGAAAGGACAGCATAAGCCTCAGAGACTTCTTTGAATATTTCTTCGGCTCCTGCGCTCTTGTTTCGATCGGGATGGTATTGTAAGGCAAGTTTGCGGTAAGCCTGCTTTATCTTATCCCCTGATGCACCTCGCTCAAGGCCTAGAACCTCATAATAATCGCGTTTCCCAGCAGCCACGAACTAGAACACCTCTTTAATGAAACGATAGGTAGACATGTAGAACTAACACAAGATAGTTAAAAACTACGTACTCCGTTTTTTAAAATTGACGGGACCAAGACTAACTCTCCGACGCATTCTTAGGCTCGACCTCTGGATTTTCGCCTTTCGAGCTAACGCTCACCAAACTTGTCCTGAGGACTTTCAGACCGAGCATGTATCCTTTTCTATCTTCACTAAAGACGAGGTTTTCACCTAGGTCGTCGCGATTTGAGAACCGTACCGCTTCATGCTTAAGCGGATCAAAAGCTTCTCCTACCGCGGTAATCTCTGTCACTCCTATCCTCTCAAGGACTTCTTCGAAATGACGCAAGATCATTTCAAGGCCTTCAAGAATTGACGTCTTTTCTTGAGATATGCGCGCAACTTCTAGGGCACGCTCGAATTCGTCTTTCAGTGGGAAAATTTCTAGCATTAGCTTTTCATTGGCTAAACCAGCTCGCAAATCATTCTCTTGCTTTATACGCTTCATGGAATTTTCGAAGTCTGCCTGTAAGCGCTTTAGACGATCCAAATAACCATTCGATTTCTCTTGTTCTTCCTCTAGTGCCTTTCGTGTTTCTCGTAGCTTTTCTCCGCAGCCTCTCTCTTCCTTTGTTTTTTGCTCAACTACATTCTTACTCCCATTCATTCCACGCTCAGAGGAATCACGCATATCTTTTTTTGTCCTCTTAACCTTGGGAATTTCTTCATCCATGACCGTGCATCTCCACACACTAACTTCTAACAAAGGACCTTGGGCTAAATTTTACCCATTACTTCCAACATACTAGGCTTCATTTGTAAGCTTTCTGTAACTAATCAGAAACAATTAGAAAATAAGCAAGATCATAGATCAACAAAAATTGACTATTAGTCAACATTATTAAACCCCCAAATGAAACAGGTGCGTTAGAGATCGCATGATTACAAAATGCAAGAGGTGTGATCAAGACATGATTTGGGTAAGAAGTCGTTACGGGCACTGGGACCCATTCAATGTTAGTGGTTCTCCGCATTTTTGTGAAAACGCTCCAAAAAACCTCTCAATCAGATAGGCCTTATTTAGAATCTATAAACGCTGTATTTGTCTTAGTTACAAAGCATAAGTATGCCAATAACTACAAATTCAGTACCGCCAATTAAGGTGAACATCAATATTGGATGAAGACGATCTGTTTGGACGATGGAGAAAGCGCCGACCATTTTTTCCAGATTTCTTCCCGAACATCGAGAGAACAATGAGGGAATTCGATAAAGCATTTGAAGAGATGACGAAGGACCTGCAGAAAACAGTCCCAAAAAACCTTGTGAATGAGAAACAACTACCAGGAGGAGGCCGCTCCAAGCATATGGGTCCATTTGTGTACGGCTATTCTGTTCACATCGGACCGGATGGTAGACCCATAGTTCGGCACTTTGGAAATGTACGCGCTACATCTAGAGGTAAATCTGGCCTTGAGATTAGTGATCAACGAGAACCACTAATAGACGTGGTTGACGAAGGAGGCGCGATTCGAGTAGTCGCAGAAGTGCCTGGAGTAGATAAAAGACAAATTCATCTTGAATGTACGAAAGACTCACTAACTATATCTGTGAATTCTTCTAGCAAATATTACAAGACTCTAGACTTACCATCGACAGTCAAACCCACCTCTGCGAAAGCCTCTTACCGGAATGGTACCCTTGAGGTTCGCATTCAGAAAATAACTCCTACACAGCCTGACGGACACCAGATTTCAATAGAATAAAGCAGCAGAATAAATCAAATCCCGTAATTTTGAATACTTAAGAACAACAGCTCTAGGTCTTTTCTAGAATTGCCATATAAAGATCTTCGGGAATTTCTATCTAGACTTGAAGATCAAGGAGAGCTACTCATAGTCAAGAGCGAAGTGAACTGGGATCTCGAGATCGGGGCTATCCTCAGAAGAGCTACGGATTTGGGCGAGGATTGGCCCGCAGTTCAGTTCGATCAGATCAAAGATTATGGAGAAGGTCATAGCCTTGTTGCGAATACTCTCTCCAATTTCCGTCGTTATGCTCTGGCACTTGATTTACCCAAAGACACACCTCCATTAGAGATGGTTCATGAATACAAAGAGCGATTAAGATATCCAATCTCACCTAGACTTGTGAACGAAGGACCTTGTCAGGAAAATATTATTACCGGTGAGCAGGTGGATCTGTACAAATTCCCTACTCCAAAATGGAATATCCGAGATGGCGGCAAATATTTTGGGACTTCTTGTTGTGCAATAACAAAAGACCCTGAGACCGGATGGACTAACGTAGCCGTCTATCGAAATATTATTCACGATAAACAACACCTGGGCATCTTTATCGGTAAAACTAAACACGCTATGGTGATGTCCCAGAAGCATAAGCAACAGAACAAGCCAATGCCTATAGCGATAACAGTCGGTCAAGATCCAATTAATCTTATTGCAGGATATCACAACGCAGAAGCAGAGGAATCAGAATGGGAGATTGCTGGTGGACTCCGAAAAGCTCCAGTAGAACTAGTAAAATGTGAAACTATTGATCTCGAGGTTCCTGCCACTGCTGAAATAGTGATCGAAGGAGAATGGCTTCTTAACGAGCTCAGGGAAGAGGGGCCATATGGAGAATATTCTGGATACTATGGCGGGGAACGTGCAGCAAGACCAGTTATTCGTGTAAAGGCCATAACTCATCGCAATAACGCTATTCACACGGGCAGCATCCTGGGCAAGCCTATTACTGAGACACATGTTATGTCAGCTATTGGTCACAGTGCAAAACTAGAACAAGTACTCAAAGATCAGCTAAAGCTAGAAATAAAATCCGTCTATAGTCATCCATGGACTATTGGTCATGCAGTTTTTGTATCGGCTCGACGAGATATTCTAGGTTTAGGGAAACGCATAGCACACGCTGTCTGGGGTAGTCGCATTGGATATAGAAAGGATTACGTAATTATTGTTGGGGAAGACATTGATGTTACAAACTTGGGAGAGGTATTCTGGGCCATAACTTCTAGATGCAAACCGGACAGGGATATTGTGATCTCTCCAAACGAACCGGCGTCTCATCTACTTACCTCTCTTACACCTGAGGATAGACGACTTGGAAAGGGGGCGCATGTGGTTATGGAGGCCACTTTTCCGGCAGACTGGCCAACAGAATGGGTACCAAAGGTGTGCGATTGGGGACACATCCCAGACGAAATTAAGACGCTTGTAAAACAGCGGTGGCGCGAGTATGGCTTTAGGGAACCACCGCCGAGCCAATCAAATTAGTAACTAGCAAAACAATACTATCGAATAGACTTCATCATCCAATCATTTCCGATCTTATAGGCAATAACTGGACGCGCACCATATTTTCTTCCAAGTCTTCTCAACTCTTTTCTTTCTTCATCCGAGATATCATTGAGTCTCTTTGAGACCTGAATGAAACTTACTGCCCCTTTTCTAACTGCAATAAGATCGACGGGTTTTATGTTTGCACTGGGCATTCCACCAGCAGATCCTTGACATCTAATACAGAACCATCCTTCTCTGATTAGTTTGTAACGTAACGAATGTTCCCTGGCGCGTCCGAGGACATATGACGGTGTTTTGGTCATTATGATCACAAAATAACTGGGTTCTTCCTTTCAGAATGTTTTCTATAATTCATTTCTTACCGTAAGAGCTATCTAGCAAGAGATCTGATTTTGGCAATATTCGCGATATCATCTCTGCGACTATCAATAGGGGTTTCAAGAATCATTGGAACTGCTCGGATTCTGTCATCTCTAAGAAGTTCTCTAAAGCCCTCTTCCCCAATTCTACCCATTCCAATGTGCTCGTGCTTATCAATACCAGATCCTAGAGGACTACAGGAATCATTAAGGTGTAATATCGCCAACTTCTCAAATCCAAGGACCTTTTGGAATTCGTCAAGCGTCTTTCTAATTGCATTCCTATTCCTTAGATCATAACCTCTAGCAAAAGCATGACAGGTATCTAGACAAATTCCTACGCGATCTTTATTCGTTAGCTGATCCAGGATCTGTTGTAGCTCTTCAAACGTTGCTCCCATGCTGTTCTTTTGACCAGCTGTATTCTCCATTACAAGCATGACGTCGTTTTCTACAGCTCCGAGAGCTCGATTAATTGCTGAGACAAGTCTTTTCAAACCTACATCCATTCCTTCTCCCAGGTGACTCCCTGGATGAAAGACCAAATAGGGAATTGATAGACGTTCACATCGATGAAGCTCTGCTATCAAACTCGCAATAGATTTCTCATAGAAATCAGATTTGGGAGAGGATAAATTCGGAAGATATGGCAGATGAACAACTCCGTGAGCGATCTGATATTCTGTCGTCTTTCTCCTAAACTCTTTTACGCTTTGTTCTTCCAGTTCGGCAAAAGCCCAACCCCGCGGATTCCTAGTAAAAATCTGAAACACATCACATTCTTTTTCTTTCGCGCGATCTAAAGCTTTGTCGACCGAACCAGCTATGGAAACATGAATACCAACCTTTAGGTTCAAAACATATCCCTCAAAACTATCTCAGAATCTCATTTATCATTTAGGTGCCGGGAGGGGGTTTCGAACCCCCGACCTCCAGATTATGAGTGACGCCTTCTTTGTGGAGGCTGGCGCTCTAACCAGGCTGAGCTTTCGGCTAGATATCCCGGCCCCTTCCCGACATTATAGAATAGATACAGAAGATAATTTAAGTGAATCAACACCATCAAAAGTATAACGCAAGTACCTAACTCACTACGCGGACGAGCTTTGCCACACGATCCGATGGGCCAATCCTTACCACGTCATCTAACTTTATTCGGATACCTCGAATGTTTGTAGTAAGGCCATAAAGACGAGCATCTCCCCATCTGACAAGCTTAATTTCAATCTTAGCTCCATAACGCACCGTGTATCGAAGCGGTTGATGAGGATCTACATGGCCAGGAACATCGTTCTTTCTGCGCTGAGTAAAAGTTGGAAGAATATGACAAATTCCTATCTCTTCTTCACGAATCCGCGAAAACTTCTTCGTATCTAACTTTTTGGTACTAAGTAGCTTATCTAACGCAGAATAGTAACCAGTAGATCCAAGGGAAGTAGTTATGATTACACCGTTACTAATACTATAATCTATGAATGAAAAATCTCTATCAGATACTATTACCTTGTAGCGCAAACAATTACTATCAAGACCTCGCTCCAAGTACATATCCGTGAAAATATGACCTTTTTTTTGACCAGCTGAAACTCGAAGTCCCTTTTTCTCTTCGATTTTGTATTTACGTTCAGCGAGTTTCTCAAGGGTGACAGGAAGCTCACTAAGATACGTTTCAGCCATGTACGCCTTACTCCCTACCGCGTTTCTATTACCAACTCCTACCAAAAGAAGCGGTATCTTCAGAAGACGTAGATAATAATTGAAAACACCGTCTCCACCGACTACTACTGCAAAGTCAGGCTTATGGGTTGAATATTCAATTCCCGCCTTCGAAAGAATCTGTATAATTTTAGTGACGTCTATTTTAGAACCACGGGGATCGAGTTTCGCACAGGCCTTCAGTTTTCATTCACACTCCAACATCAAAGAAAAATAATTCAACAAATCAAACTTTTACACGTTAGTAACGCTGAATACCAAGACAGTGTTGTGCTAATGGACTAATAAAAAAATACTTAATCAGGATTTATACCATTGTGGCAGATCGTCTACTTGTACCGTTGTCGGAATTCCTCCAGCTCCATCATCTCCTTGAGTTTTTGAAAATAGAGACCCGTGGCAAAGGGCATTAAAGGAAGATTTCGATCTATTGCTTTGATAACATACGGTACTACTCGTCTAGAAGCTTTGAACTCGAACTTTAACGTTATAACTGGGTCGCGGATTACAGCAATGCTTTCTCGAAGCGCATCTGGAGAAATAGTCTTGGCGTCTGCTTCTACAGCTTGATACCATCTAGCAAGGATTTCTGGATCTAACCCATTCTTAATTTCCTCTATAGCCCCAATTAATTTTTCAAGAGTCCTTACTTCTATATCACTAGACAAAAATATCATCTACCATATCATACAGTTGATGTCAGATCCGAAGGAATCTTTCTCGGGATGTCTTCGAGCTCTGGTCTCTCAATACCAATGCCCACATTCTTCACCGCGGTTGGGTACAAGAGTTAGTCATGTTTTCAAGAGTGTAAACTCAAGATAACGCTAATGTAACTATGAGAATCATTTCGCGAGTGACACTCCTTTGAAATTATAGACTTGGATTTTTCATGTTTGGAGCTTAGGTATTATTTTCTAGCTCAGATCGCATTACAACAGTTTGAACGAAGCCTTAAATTGAATTCCACGAAGTAACAATGTTGGGAGTTCCCGGATGACGGAAGTTCAGGAAATTTTTAGAGAACCAGCAGAAACAACAGGATTTAAGATAATTGGAAAGTCTGTTATCAGGGTAGACTCTATAGAGAAAGTTACTGGCCAGACGATCTATGGGTTTGATTTTGAGTTACCAAGAATGTTACACGCAAAGCTCAAACGTAGCCATTTAGCACACGCTAAAATAATTTCTATTGATACTCAACAAGCCGAACAACTTCTAGGCGTTCGAGCTGTACTTACCCATAGAGATCTCCCCAATATTCTTCGTGGAGTAGCAATCAAGGATACTCCTATACTAGCATCAGATCGCGTACGCTATGTTGGAGACCCAATAGCAGCGGTAGCAGCTGATACAATAGAAATCGCTGAAGAAGCACTGGAACTAATCGAAGTGGAATACCAAGAGCTCCCCGCTGTCTTAGATCCCGAAGAAGCGCTATCCGAAAACCCACCAGTTATAATTCATCCAGATCTCCATAACTACAAGGCCGCAGCACTACATCCTGCTAGAGCGGTTTCACACCTACCAAATGCCTCTAACCTCTTCCAAGTTAGAAAAGGAAACGTAGAGGCGGGTTTCCATGAAGCAGATTTTGTTATCGAAAATCGTTACACCTCACACATGGCTCACCATTTCCATTTAGAACCAAACGTATCAGTCGCTAAAGTGGAAAGAAATGATCAGGTAACGATTTGGGAATCCACACAATGCCCTTATCAATTGAGACAGGAGATCTCTGAAGCTCTTCAAATCCCGACTGACAGAATTAGAGTTGTCGGTCCACATGTTGGCGGCGCATTTGGCAATAAGACTACGACTCATGTAGGCCCAATTACTGTCGCTCTTGCCAAAAGAACTGGTCGACCCGTACGACTTGGTTTGACCCGAGAAGAGACCTTCTCAACAACCCATGTACGGCATCCTTTCGTGATCTACATCAAAGACGGCGTCAAGAGTGACGGGACCGTCATAGCCAGAGAAATGAAGGTAATCTTGAACGGAGGTGCCTATTCAGGCGGCTTTGGCAACAATGTTACTAGATCATGCGTCACTGGAGCAACGATCTATGACATTGCTTCCTTCAAATTTGAGGCGTATCGGGTTTATACAAATCAGGTACAAGGAGGAGCGTTTAGAGGATTTGGTGCTGGTCAGGTTAGCTGGGCCGTTGAGGTTCAGATGGACAAGATAGCTGAGAAATTGGGCTTAGACCCACTTGAAATAAGGATGAAAAATCTTCTCCAAGAGGGAGATGTCAACGCGCTAGGAGAAAGAGTCTACCCTGTGGACTACAAAGGGCTGCTAAAAGAGGTTGGACTGACATTGGGGATGCAAAGAGGGGTCGGAAGCACACGTAACGGCCCTTGGTTGCAAGGCAAAGGTATAGCTATAGCACACAAATGGAGTCTAGCCCCAACTGCATCGTCTGCCTACGTCAAGTTAACTGATGAAGGGTCAGCAGAGGTTTGGACGAGCACAATCGATATGGGAACTGGCGCCCATACAATTTTGTCTCAAATTACAGCTGAGACTCTTAACCTAGCATTGGATAAAGTGAAAGTAGTGATGCCAGATACTATTCTGACACCATTTGCCGACGGAGGGTTCTCCACAAGACAGACGTATAACGACGGGAATGCTGTTCGATTAGCAGCTTTGGATTTAAGAGAACAGATCCTTGCGAAGGCTGCTCTCAAGATAGGTGCAAGAGCCGAGGACTTGGAGCTTCAGGGTGGTGAAGTCTACCACAAGGAAAAACCAAATCAAAGAGTCGCCCTTAGAGATTTGTTCGTTTGGAGCAAAACTAGGAGTGGGGGTTTCATGCCTGGACAGGATATTTTTGGTAGAGCAACCTGGCAACAAGAGGTGGGATCTTTAGACCCTGAAACTGGACAATGCTCCACAGAGCGTGCAGCCTCATTTTATGATGCAGTGGCTACCGGGGTAGAGCTCGAAGTAAATGAAGAAACAGGACAAATAAGAGTTCTAAAGATGATCCTGGGGACAGAGCCTGGCAGAGCTATTAATCCAAAGCTCTTGGAAGGACAGATAGAAGGAGGCGCCTATTTGGGCTACACTACAAGTCTCTACGAAGAACTTGTGTTGGAAAACGGTACAATAATGAATCCTGACTTGAAAGACTATAAGATCGCAGGTTCTCTTGATGTTCCGGCTCTGAAGACCATAATACTGGAGACTCCCTTCAACGACGGTCCTTATGGAGCCAAAGGAGTTGGGGAAGGAGGCGTTATATCGCCATCTCCAGCTATTGGCAACGCCGTCTTCGACGCCGTTGGCATTCGATTCCATGATTTACCTATAACTGCGGAAAAGATTATGAAGGAAATTCCGATCCGGGCCATTGGGAGGCCTACACAAACCTAAATCTTTTCGTTTTTCCTGGATATCTAGGCGGTAATGTTAGGCATTGAAGACAGACATTCTAATTATAGGTGGTGGCCTAGTAGGGCTATCAATCGCTTTCCACTTAGCCCGGTTTAGCACAAAAAAAATACTCGTCATCGATAGAACGAAATTAAACTACGGCTCGAGTACGAGGAATGCTAGTCATTTTCGCGTTCACTTCGGTGCTCCTGAAAACACACGTTTTGCAATAGAGGCCGTTAAGAGACTGAATGCCCTACCTTCTCTAACAGGATGGAATCCCATTGCTGCCCGTGATGGATATGTGTGGCTCATCTATCATGAAGAGCAATGGAAGTCCTTTGAGAAAGCAAATCGAATGTGGGAAAGTCTTGGGGTTTCTGGGGACTTGTTAGAAAGAGAGGAGGTAACGCGACGGTGGCCCTATCTTAACATGGATGGAATTATTGGTGGTTTCTACGGACCACAAAATGGACGAGGGCATCATGACTCAATAGCTTATGGTTTCTATCACGCAGCTTCTAGACTCGGCGTGAAGTTCCTTGAAAATACAGAGGTAATACGGATGAACGTTTCAGGATCTAAGATGAGGGGAGTAGATACAACTGCTACTTCACCCATTGAAGCAGAGACCGTGGTAGTAGCAGGGGGAGCATATACTGGGACGGTGATGAAAATGGCTGGGCTAAATGTCCCTGTAGAGCCCGAGCGCAGAGAAATCTGTGTAAGCGAGCCTGTGAAGTTTTTTTTGAAACCACTTACCATCAGTATGAAAGACGGTTTCTATGCAGGACAGATGGTTAGAGGAGAGATCGTGATGAGCATGGGCCTAAATCCCACAAAAGAATTTTCGCCTTTAGAAAATCGGATTGAATGGCTAAGAGCTATGTCACTTGCTGGAGTAAAGCTTATTCCAAGTTTCAGGAATCTCCGGATACTTCGTACTTGGTCTGGCTACTATGATATGTCTCCTGATCACAGTCAGATCATGGGTCGTGATCCGGCATGGCCTGAAGGACTTTTTGTTGCAAGTGGGTTCAGCGGTCACGGCTTCCTGATGTCAACCTTCTCAGGAGAGCTGATGGCAAAACATATTCTCAAAAACCAAACACCTGATCTGATGAAACCTTTCTTACCTACACGTTTCAATGAAGGAAAGCTGATAAACGAAGCGTTGGTCATGTCACGCGTTCAAGAAGTAAATGAGTAGGACACAGAACCAGCTAAATCATATGACAATTTGGAATGCTTAATGATTTCTGTTAGTTTTTTGATTATTAAACACTCATCATGAATATTAAATAATTAATAATATTTATCAAGAAGTTTTACCAACTTGGTAACATGACATCAATAATTAGCATGTCTATGAATCATGACTTGCTCCAGAAAATCGATGCCCTAGTACGCGAACGAAGCTACTCAAGCCGGTCAGAAGCCATCAGGGATGCCATTCGTTCTTATCTTTCAGATCACGAGCTAAATGAGCTACATTCAGGAAACGTAACTGCAACTATTACTGCTATTTCTGGCCAGAAGAACCACATAGTTGACGAGCGATTAACGCGATTGAGACACGACTTCGACGAGATTGTTACCGGTAACTTTCACATACACTTGGCAGAGCCCTTCTGCGTTGAGATTTTTATTACCGAAGGACCAACGCATGAGGTTCTAAGCTTTGTTGCAAAAATCAAGGCTATGCGAGGTATCCAACAAGTCAGATATACCTTAGTACCTATAGACAAAAAATCCTGAAAGACTGCATAGACAGATACTGTTCGTCAATTTAGCTAATACACAGTCGCACAAATTCTAGCCGCATATGTCAAAGTACTCAATTAGACCGGGATTGTTGCATATACGGAAGGATCGTTAACACCGGCACCCTCAAAGGCGAGTTGTCTTCGCTTACAGTTGGAGCAGATGCCACAATGTACTGGCAAAGTTTTCCCTCCAACCTCTCTGAAAGTAGCACCTGCATAGCAACTATAGGTATATTCCCAGGGCACTCCGAGTTCTTCGCCTAATTTTACAACCATGTCTTTATCTTTGGTAATAAGAGGAGCTAAGAGTCTATAACCACCGTGGTGAGTGCACTGTTCAGCTAGCTCATTCATTTTCTCCATGAACTCAGGCGTATTATCTTTCATAGCCACAGGCGTTTCTCTCCTAATCCCAATATATACATCATAACGGCTTTTCTTTGAAATATAATACGACTCAGCATGTGCTAGAGCTACTAGAAGAAGGACGGCATTTCTACATGGATCCCACCACTTGAGGATTCGTTCTCTTGCCTTCTCAGGCCGCCAGAGATCATCCACCTTAGTTTCACCAATAATTTGATCAGAATGTGCAAGCACCGAAGTACTGATTTCTCCAAGCCACCGAAGGTCGATGATCTTGAGGGGTGCTGATAGAATCTCTGAAATCTTTCTGATACAAGATTCTTCATAATCATATGTCCTTTGTCCATAGTTG
>NYZY01000096.1 GCA_002687335.1 Chloroflexota bacterium | reverse complement strand
TGCTGCTTGACGCCGATCATGAAGCGTTCCACCCTTACCCAGACTTACCATTTTTTCCGTTAAAGGACGGATTGCCTTGGCTTTAGCAATCGTGGTCTTAATCTGACCATGACGAAGCAAATCGGTCACCATGATTCTAAACATGGCCCTACGTGGACCTGAAGCTCTGCCAAACTGCTTACCTGATATCTTATGCCTCAATAGCTTTTTCCTCAGAACCTTCAGCAGCAACCTCTTCGGTGTCACCATCCTCGGCAGAGGAGGCATCATCTTCAGGCAACATATTCCGCTCAGCAAGCTTGTCATACAGTTCGTCGAGAGACTTTTGACCGAAATTTCTAATCTTGAGTAGTTCGCCCTTGGGAATGGAAATCACTTCGCCAACCCGATTCAACCCAGCACGCTTCAGGCAGTTAAGTGTCCGCGCAGAGAGAGCAAGGGTTTCCACCAAAGTATTGTAAACGTCCGGAGAAATACCAAGACCTGCTGCAGGACTGGCTTCTTCTTCCGGTTCCTTGTCGAGTCTCGTGAACAGGAAAAAACGTTCCATCAAGGAATTTCCTGACGACTGAATGGCTTCAAGTGGCGTGATGGTCCTATCAGTCCAAACCTCAACAATTAAACGTTCAAGATCAGAACGCTGTCCCACACGCGTTGGTTCAACGGAGAAATTCGCTTTACGAACGGGCGTAAAGATAGCGTCTACTGGAAGAACACCTATTGGTAAACCTTCATCTTGGCTTGCGGGTTCGTAACCCACTCCCTGCTCAACATTGAATTCCACAGACAGTCTTGCATCAGCGTTATCAAGAGTAGCAAGATGATGCTCTGGGTTTACTATTTCGAAATCAGCCGTTGCCATAATATCCCCTGCGCGAATTTCCCCCTCACCATCAACCTCAAGACGCAATCGCCCAGGACGTTCGGACAATGAACGTATACGAATACCTTTAACGTTCAACAAAAATTCAACTACTTCTTCACGCATATGAGGAATCGTAGAGTACTCATGAAGAGCCCCAACAACCTTCACCCATGAGACAGCTGTACCAGGCAACGAATTAAGCAAAGAGCGACGCAACGGGTTACCCAATGTCACTCCCCAACCGCGTTCGAGGGGCTCCACAACGAACCGACCATAATGCTGTTCATTTTCTTGAATAGTAATCGATAGATCTGGGATCTCTGGTGCTACAGGCGGCAATTCCTCCTGAGGAGTAATACCGTACATTCGTTCAAGCATCTGGGTTATCTACCTCCTGGAGTAGTACTCGACTATCTGGCGTGTATCAATCGCAAGTTCGACTTCATTTGTTCCCGGAACCGTTACAACCTCACCAATATGTTTGTCCGAATCTACATTCAGCCAACTGGGGATCACTGAATTCGATCCCATGCCTGCAGAAACGATTTCGAACAACCCCGTCTTCTTAGATTGCTCGCGCCAACTGATACGATCACCAGCCTTAACTTGGTAAGAAGCAATATTCACTTTTTTCCCATTTACTTGAATATGACCATGACCTACGATCTGTCGGGATTGCGGCCGGGAATCAGCAAATCCTAGTCGATAAACAACATTATCAAGCCGGCTCTCTAGAAGTTGAAGTAAACGATCACCCGTTACCCCATCAAGACGGCTAGCTTTTTTATAGTAGTTGCGAAATTGTCGCTCCAACACGCCGTATATCGCACGTGCTTTCTGTTTTTCGCGGAGTTGCGTGCCGTATTCAGAAATTCGTCGTCGACGCTGCTGGGTAGACTTGTCGCCTGGAGCACTCTTACGGCGTTCCCACGCACATTTACCAGCAGGCTTTGAGCAGAGCTTCATCCCGAAGCGTCGGCAGTTCTTACATTTAGGTCCAGTGTACCTTGCCATCTAAATCCTTGAATTACTCATTGTGTGTGCTAATGTTTTCCATCATAAAACCAAAGTTTGGACTGACCGATAGAAGTACAGATCCAACCATATAAATATCTAGACTCGCCGCTTTTTCGGAGGCCTACATCCATTGTGTGGGACAGGCGTGACATCTCGTATCGACACAACACGTATACCTGCCCCTTGGATAGCCCGAATCGCTGCCTCACGGCCAGAGCCCGGGCCCTTAACCATCACATTAACCGTTTTTAACCCATGTTCCGTCGCAGTTCGAGCTGCTGTTTCTCCCGCGCGCTGTGCAGCAAATGCAGTGGACTTTCTTGAGCCGCGAAAGCCCATCGCTCCGGCACTGCTTTGCGAAACTACGTTCCCTTGTGGGTCTGTAAATGTAATAAGGGTGTTGTTAAAAGTGGCGCTAATAAAAGCTTTGCCCTGTGGGACAAATTTCTTCTCACGCCTACGAGATCGTTGCCTTGGCATATTTCTTTCTTTTTTAATTTAGTTGCCGATTTTGATCGTAATGATTTTCATAATAAATGAACAATAAACCCGCTTGAGATTAGGTCGTTATGGAGCAACGACTCGTTTACGTCCAGCAACCGTTTGCCTACGACCACGTTTGGTTCGCGCATTAGTTTTTGTTCGCTGCCCTCGAACAGGTAGGCCACGGCGATGTCGCAGACCTCTGAAACTCTGAATATCGGTCAGTCGGCGAATGTTTAGTTGGGTCTCTCGACGAAGATCTCCTTCAATCAACAGACCCGTCCTCTCGACAGCACTTCTCACCCGAGCCAAATCTTCATCCGACAGATCTCGAACTCGTATCGAATCTCCCATCCCCGAATCCGCAACAATCTTTTTAGATGTCGACCGACCAATCCCATAAATCGAAGTTAACGCTATTTCAAGTCTCTGGTTGTCTGGAATATTTACACCAGCAATAATCGCCATAAAACGATTTCTCCTGTTCAGTCACTAACCCTGCCGCGCCTTGAGGCGAGGATTTTGTTTGTTAATCACATACACGCGGCCTTTCCGACGGACAATTTTACTACCAGGGTGTTTAGCCTTGACTGATGCCTTTACTTTCATAATTTGTCTCGTTTTATCTCCATAACGCTCTCAAATAAAAACTAATCAGATAACTACTACTTAAAGCGGTATGTAATCCGCCCACGTGTTAAATCATAAGTCGAAAGCTCTACTAAAACTTTATCGCCAGGAAGAATGCGAATAAAGTTTTTACGGATTTTTCCTGAAGCATGAGCCAAAACTTCGTGACCATTAGGGAGCTCGATCTTAAAAAAAGCGTTAGGCAACGCCTCATTCACAAGCCCCTCTACTTCTATTGCTTCCTTTTTTGCCAAGTTACACTCAGCCCATCTGCTGATCATCGCTATTATTCAACTGTGAGAACCAGCGGACCGTCCTCCGTAATCGCTACCGTATGTTCAAAATGACACGAAAGAGAACCGTCTGCAGTCACGACCGTCCATTCGTCATCAAGTATCCGAGTTTGCCATCCACCAGCATTCACCATTGGTTCTATCGCCAAAACCAAACCCGCCTGAAGCTCTAGCCCTTGTCCAGATGGACCGAAATTCGGAACCTGCGGTGGTTCATGTAAGCGTTTGCCAATGCCGTGTCCAACATATTCACGAACCAGTTCGTAAGACCTAGGAGCTACATAGCTCTCAATAGCATTAGATATGTCGCCTATACGGTTACCATGTCGTGCTGCTTTGATCCCTACGTCTAACGACTTACGAGTCGTATCAATCAGATCGTCCTTTTCACTTGTAGAATCACCCGCAACCTCTGTCACCGCATAATCACTGTTATAGCCGTCTACCAAAGCACCGCAATCAAGTGTGACTAGGTCACCCGATCGTACAATTCGATCCCCTGGTATCCCATGAACAATTTCTTCATTAATCGATATACACGCCGTCGCCGGAAAACCATATAGCCCCAAGAAACCAGGTTTTGCACCTTCAGACTCGATTGCCACGCGCGCAATTTCATCCAGTTCACGAGTTGTTATTCCCTGTTCGAGCGCTTCGAACGCTTTTCTAACAGCAAACGCGACAACACGACCCGCCTCACGCATTGCTTGCAATTCCACCTTTGTCTTCAGTGTGGGACCTAGAGCAGAATTATCGCTAGCAACAATTTTGGGTGTCGATTCACTATTCAAAGAGCGAACACTCCCCAGTATATCTCAAATACGCGCTCAGTTGAATGGTGCATCGGACCCTATTACTTTAGTAAGTTCCTTAAACACCGCATCAGGTGTTCCTGTGGCAACAACTTCAGCTACATTCCCACGCAATTGGTAATATTCCAAAACAGGAGCCGTCAACTCCTCGTAGACCTTCATACGATTCTTAACAGCGGCGGGCTTGTCATCATCTCGAACCATGACTTCCCCCGCGCATTGATCACATATACCTGACTTGATAGGTGGATCTACTTCCAAGTTATACGGTGTCTGACATTCTTTGCACACAACCCTACTGGATAACCTCCGTATGAGTTCATCAGTGTTAACTGCCATATGAACGACTTGATCAACAGGCAAGCTAATCTGTTCAAGTGCTTTATCAAGTGATTTCGCCTGAACTAGGGTTCTCGGAAAACCATCAAGCAATACACCTGTCGGATCAGCGATATGTTGTTGAATCATCTCTATTATGTTGGAATCTGGCACCAATTCTCCGCTGTTCATAAACTTCTTAGCCAGTAATCCCAACTCAGTACCTGATGCAACTTCAGAACGTAGCATGTCTCCGGTTGAAAGGTGTGTCATACCGATCGACTCCGCGAGTCGGCGTGCCTGCGTTCCTTTACCCGCTCCTGGGGGGCCCAATAAAACTATACGCATTTACTCATGGCCAGTGGCTAACGGACGAATCCTTCATAGTTTCGCATCAGCAGTTGCGACTCCAACTGTCGCATCGTATCCAGTGCAACTCCCACCATAATAAGCAAACTCGTACTCTGAAGAATGGTGGTGGCATTAGGCAAATTCGTAACCAGCTGAGCTAGGTATGGCACGATTGCAATACCACCTAAAAACAATGCACCACCCCAGGTAATGCGCAACACAACCCGCATCAAATAAATCTTGGTTGGCGGCCCGGGACGAATACCAGGAACGAATCCACCATTTTTTTGAAGGTTTTCTGCGAGATTCTGCTGGTTGTGCACAACTAAGGTGTAAAAGAACGTGAAGATAACAACTAGCAAAAACACCGCTACCCAGTACATCGTGCTCGTCGGTCCAAATGAATTCTGGAAGAAATTGGCTATATTAGAGATAAGTCCACCCGAACCATCATTGAAATAACTGGCAACCACTGAAGGCAAAATCAAAATGGAAAAAGCAAATATTAGTGGAATCATCCCAGCCGCATTCACACGCAGGGGAATATGAGTGGCGCCCGACTGTCTATACATCTGCCCACCTCGAAATACACTTCGCCCATATTGAACAGGAATTTTTCGTTGTGCTTCCGCGAAATATACGATCAAATAAACAATCGCTATCGCAATAAATATGAGCATTCCAACTTGAAACGTTTGTTCACGCAATAACCATAATTGACCGACAACCTGTGGCAGCGTAGAAACTATGCCTGCAAAAATAATCAACGATATCCCGTTACCGATACCTTTTTCAGTAACAAGCTCTCCCATCCATACCAATAGCATCGTTCCAGCCGCCATTGCAGTTAGGATCGCAACCGTATTTAAAGTATCGGCTCCAAAACCAATACCAGTAATAGCAGCTCCACCTTGGGAAGCAAATCCACCTGCGAACAAATTCAATTGACCATAACCTTGAAGGAAAGCCAGCGGAACAGTCAGATAATGTGTGTATCGGTTTATCGCCTGTCGGCCACCTTCACCTTCCTGCGAAAGATTTTTCAGAGTAGGAATAATCGGCGTCATAATCTGCAGAATGATGGATGCTGTGATGTACGGATACACGCCAAGTGCAGCAATGGAAAGGTTCCTAAGTGCGCCTCCTGAAAATAGGTCGAGAAAACCGAGCAAAGGGTTCGCCTCGAAAGCAGCCGCTAAAGCCTCTCTGTCTACTCCTGGAACCGGTACATGAGCGAAAAATCTAAATATGACAAGGATCCCAAGTGTGAACAGGATCCTGAATCGAAGATCTGGGATACGCCATGCATCAGCTGCAGCTCGAAATAATGCAGGTACTGCAGATTCGGACGTTTGTGTAGCCTGAGTCATAATTATTTAGTTAGTTCAGCTTCTGCTGATTCGCTTGATTCGGCAGCACCTATTACTGTGACGGT
>NYZY01000095.1 GCA_002687335.1 Chloroflexota bacterium | reverse complement strand
TGGGTAAGGTGTTCAACTGGTTAATTGATCAGTCAGTTTGTAGTCAATCGACATGAGTCCAAAATGGTTTTCGCTTTCGTACTCTGTCCAAAATGGACTCATCCCATGGTGGCATTGGATGACCCTCTGGTTGTAATGCTCCACTCTTCCAACCTATCCTCTCATGGACTCTTGTATCGGAATAGTATGCTGTGTAGACGATTTCCAGTAGCAATTCGAACAATCTGGGATCAGATGACTCGAATTGCTGTATGACTTCACTTGTTACCTGGGAATTAATACCGGTGGATCCCAGCAGGCTGGTTATAGCGTCGATAGATCTGTCGATAACTCCGGTGTATTTCGAGTGCTCTGTGGACATTCTGTGAAGTTCATCTTCGAGGTTTAATCCACCGGCTCCCGCAAGGTTTTCAATTGGGGGAATGAGTAAGTCGAGGATAGATTGCAACAACCGTGAGGACTGCTCAGAGGTGGTCATGACTTTAAATCCGATCGCTCGTGACGTATGTAATCAGCGGTACGGAGGGCAAGAGCCTGAATGGTCGGTGTCGGATTCACCGCAGCACCAGTAACAAAAACCGAACCATCGACGATAAATACGTTGTCTGCATCGTGTCCTTGTCCGTATTGGTTGACTACTGAAAGTGTAGGATCTTCACCCATCCTTGCGGTTCCCATTAGATGCCAGCCCGCGTTTGTGCTGAGTTGGCTTGAGATGATTCTGGAAGCTCCGGCAGATTCCAGAACGGTGCGGGCGGAGTTTACCCCGTGAGCTAGCAGGCGTATTGAGTTATTGCCGACTCGGTAGATGATTTTTGGAGCAGGTATGCCGTAACGGTCGGTAAGTTTCGTATCAAGCTCTACTCGGTTCTTTTCCTCCGGTAGGTCATCGCCAATGACACCAAGGCCTAAATTTTTTCCAAAACGTTCGGCGAATTCAGCGTGATGATTCTTACCCCATGAGACTCCTCCTGTTGCTGTGGGAGCAGGTCCCTGTCCTCTGCCCATTTGGAAGGTGTATCCACGCTTGAAATCTCGAGAAGGATCGGTTTCGTAAAACTCCTGTGACATGATGATGCACGCCAGGGGACCACGGTATGTAGGTGCGTCTAAATCATCAAAAAATCCGGAGGCCCCGGCGTACACATGGAACATAAGATTTTTTCCGACGAGTCCTGACGAGTTCAAAAGCCCCTCAGGGTGTGATTTCGAGGTGGAATGTAACAACATTCTCGGCGTTCCAATTCCGTTACATCCCACCACGACTGCATTTGCCGGTTGAAATTCTTGTTCGCCATCGGCATTGTAGTAATTGGCCCCAGTAGCTCGACCATTATCTCCGGTCGTTATCTCGAAGACCGTGGAGTTGGGTCGAACTTCGGCTCCCAGATTGATAGCTTCTGGAATATATGTGATATCGGAAGAAGCCCGGGCGCCTCGATCGCAATTTTGACCTATAGGCCCACAGTAGTTGCATGCCTTGCGATCTTTATAGTCCGTTGAGTTGACATGTACGTCTGATGGCCACCAGTGCCAGCCAAGTTCGTCGAATGCCCGTGCGATGCGCTCTCCGTCAGGCCCTATCGGAATAGGGGGCATTTGGCGTGGGGAACGTGGTGGATTTGCTGGATCGCCATTGATTCCCGAACAACCCATCATTTCGTCGTTTAGGTCGTAATAGGGTTCTAGATCAAAATAAGAAATCGGCCAGTCTTCGGCAACTCCATCAAGTGTTTTGACACGGAAGTCCGAAGGGTGAAACCGCGGAACGTGAGCTGTCCAATGAATTGTAGATCCGCCTACCGCATTGAACATCACAACCTTGATCTGAGAAGTATCGTCGTTAACTGGATAGTCAGCGGGTAATTTACGAACGTTCGGGCTGTAATGCCATTTTGTTTGTTGTAGAAATTGCCAATCCGCGCTACTAGTCGGATAGCTTGAAGGCGGTACCCAAGGGCCTTGCTCTAAGCATGTGACGCTGAAACCGGCTTCTGACAGGTTCCAAGTTACAGCCGCCCCTGAAGCTCCCGATCCGATAACCAGGACATCAACTGGTTCGCGTACGTTGATACTCAATGAATTGATGCTCCGATCGTCAAAGATATTTACGGTATTAGTTAATGGGAATCGTTTTGTTTAGGTTTGCTGGTAAAAGACGAAGAATTAGGCAATGTTTATTTGGACCGTGTTATCTCCAAAGCGCTTGTACAGCGTCCGAACATGCCGAGATCGTTTCTTCAGCTGCTCCAGCTGCCATTGGTGTAGTAACTACTTCATATCCACCTTCTTCGAAGTTGTCTGCCATCGGCATATAACCCATGTAGCCATTTGAGTAGCCACCGAACAAGGTCTGGCCCGCTGGGGAAGAGTTTTTCACCGCAACCCCTATCTCAGCAAATGGTTCTACGGGAATCGCGACTAATGCCGCAGGTCCGATCCTCATGGCCTGTACCGGCATGGACATTGGACCATCAGCCGTACGGGTGGCGTTCCCTAGGACAAAGCTTGATCGTTTAGCGTCTTTTACAGCTTCTTTTATTTCGGCTTCGGAGCCGTTCTGGCGAGTGGCATTCAGAAGAGCAACCGCCTGATCAAAATCTGCCTGGGCATCGTCGATTGAAGGGAATTGGCCTACTGGAAGTTTTACGTTCGTGTTGACTATACGTAAGTTATCGTCAGGCTCCCCTGCAGGGTCATCTTCATACATTCCAAGATCCGCACCTGAAGGCACAACTTCCACTAAGCGCTCTGTCCGGGGTATTGGGTCGATTTCAAGTCGAACTTTAGCGGCTTCTAAACCGAGGCGTGTCCCGAGTCTTTCAGCGACGGCCACTTCGCCAATAAATCCGTGCGTTGGACCGCAGTTTCCTGCAGCACCCTGTAAGAACAGGCATAGGCCTCCGACGTGTTGTTCAACTACCTTACGCGCCGTTCCGGGATAGTCGGGTGACAGGAGTTTATTTGCTGGGCCTAAGATAGTCGGGTGACATGCGTAATTCAAAATCGTTGCGATTGGATCGCCTTGCTTGTTGTTAATGGCAACAACTCCAACTTCCCGATCAACGAACCCATCCCAGTTGCGTCCAGTAAAAAGTGTCCCGTTCGATAGGGAGGGGCGACGATTGACATTGATCGAACAACTGCCTTCGCCGACGCCGACATCGGCGGGTTTTGCTGCCCATTTTGCACTGCTGACAGCTTCGGCTGCCTTGGCTGGCAGTGAATCCCAGTATGGACCTATTAATTCCATACCCTCGTCAAGCCATGACTGGCGGTTTACTGGTCCTGAGTGGGTATGGGTAGCTGAAAGTCGGATATGTTCTGGTTTGATTCCCGATATGCTTGCTATCTTCGTGCGAATTTCAGAGTCATCTTGGTTGGTGAGAATACCCACATCCAAGTCGACGATGGTGATTTCAAGTTCGCCATCTGTTACATAAAGTGCCGTGGCATAGAACGGCATGTCGACGCCTTCTGCGCGTTGATGAGTTGCTGCGCCCCAGCCTGCGTGAGCAATTCCTACGGGTGGGGTGATATCAGATCTTCCGGCGCCAGCAATGAGCATTTTATTTAAGTCCTGTTATTAGATGTTTGTTTGTCTGACGATCAAGGTTGTGTGTGTGTCGGTCCTTGGTATTTTGCGGACATTATGTGATAGATCCATTCAATGCAATGGCATCTCGGGGGTGGAATAAAAGAGTTGCGGTAGCTTATGTGCATGAGAATCTCCTAGAATTACCCAACTTGGTAGAGCAAGACGATAATTTTGGGGTAGTTACAGGGAATACTTATGGCAATAAAACAAAGACTTCTATACCTCAGTGGACAGTCTACGGATCCGAGATCACCTGCAATATCACAAGCTTTGCATGAGCCAGTAGACGGTACGATCGTTGAAATCGATCCAACCTCAAGAGGGCTGGATTACGCTACAGTTCATGATGCAGTTGTAGATGGATGGAGAATCGTACATTTTCCTGATCAGCGTGGATCTGTGTATGACTCAGATGTCGAGGTAATTGGGTTCCAGTTTATCCTCGAAAAATTGGAGGAATTTAATGACTAGTGCTGACACTGGATACTTATTAAATGACGATCAAATCGCCGATTTTATTGTCAACGGATATCACATTGTAAAGCCGTCGTTCTCCAAGAATTTTCATAGCGATGTTTACACAGCGTTGGAAGGTCTTCCCACTAATCCTGGGGACGCAGTAAATGACGCTGTACCAGCCCTGGATCAGATTTACACTCATCCATCCGTCGTAGGTGCTTTATCAAGTTTATTAGGCAGTGATTACACCATGGCTGAGCACCGTCACTGCCACAGAAACCACCCCGGAACTAGGAGCCAAATGTGGCATCAGGATAATTTGAATATCCCGATGTTGGAAGATGGTCATGGACGAGTACCGGATCATGTCAGAAGTGTTTTAGTGATGTACTACCCTCAAAATGTTGAAGCTAACATGGGTCCCACTGCACTGATTCCGGGGTCACATCTTTTTACGTCAGCACCCGATCGCAACGCGTCACAAGGCAACTTTCGAGACCAATTAATTGCCACTGTAGATGCTGGATCCTTGTTGATTCTCCACTATGACATATGGCATGCCGGAACTGCGAACACAAGCGATAAGGTGCGCTACATGGTCAAATACCTTTTCGAGCGCAAGTCTGAATCAGAGGATCCATCCTGGGATCACGATTCTTCCCAGGATACGCGAATACTAGACCGACTTGAGAAAGATGAAGCGGCTGCTTTACAAAGATCGTTAGTTAGCAAACGGAATTATTTGCGCACCAAGATGTGGAACAACTTAGCGGGTAGTGCTCGATTGGAATACGAATACAGGGATAAATGGGCAGGTGCATGGCCACAGTCGGTCAAATGAGACGATTTACATCGTTTTGGATTCGTCTTTTTTGATCCCTGCCAAAGTTCCTGCCCTATCCGGTTACGGCTCCGGTTGAGGCGGGATTTACGAGCTTGATGTACTTGCTCAGAACTCCCTTGGTATAAGGCGGGGGTTTTGGCTGCCATTTGGCCAGACGAGATTTTAATTCCTGCTCACTGATCTTTACATTTAGTTCAAAATTGTCTAGATCGACTTCGATCTGATCTCCGTTTTCAACAGCGGCGATTGGTCCGCCGACAGCAGCTTCTGGACCGATGTGTCCGATCATAGAACCATGTGATGCACCCGAGAACCGACCGTCAGTCATCAAGAGGACCTTTTCGCCCAGACCTTGCCCAACCAGCGCAGCAGTTACTGAGAGCATCTCGCGCATTCCAGGTCCTCCCTTGGGCCCTTCGTAGCGTATGACGATAGCATCTCCTTCGTGTATATCTCGCCGCTCCAGTGCTTCCATTACACCTTCCTCACCGTCGAAGACCTTGGCAGGTCCTCCAAAAGTTTGACCGAACTGGTGCCCAGCCACTTTGAGTACACAACCGTCCGGCGCGAGATTGCCGAAAAGGGTCACGAGGCCACCAGTTTTTGAGATAGGTTTTTCAACAGAATAGACGACATCGTTAGGCTCACCCGTTTTCACAGTTGCCAGATTTTCAGCGATTGTCTTGCCCGTCACCGTCATACAATCCCCGTGCAGGAGTCCGGCATCGAGGAGTCGCTTCATTACGACTGGAATGCCTCCGTTGCGATCGACATCGAGCATTACGTATTTGCCTCCAGGTGTCATGTTGGCGATTAGAGGGGTTCGCATCGAGATGTCATGGATGTCTTTGAGTGTTAGTTGGACGTTCATTTCGTGCGCGATCGCCGGCAGGTGAAGAGTTGTGTTTGTAGAGCCTCCCATTGCCACAACTACTGTTACTGCGTTTTCAAAGGCCTCTCGGGTTAATATGTCTGATGGCCTAATATTTTGTCGCATGAGATTCAGAACCGCATGGCCGGCTTCCCTTGAAGAAGCGGCCTTTCGTTGGTCGACATTGGGCTCGGATGCAGATCCAGGCAGGGATAGTCCCAGAGCCTCTCCTATCGAGGACATTGTGTTTGCTGTGAACATTCCACCGCACGAACCTGGGCCTGGGCAGGCATGGGATTCAATAGCGTATAGCTCGTCGGCATCGATCTGCCCGGTTTGGTACTGTCCGACGGCTTCGAATACGGTTTGAATCTGGATATCTTCACCATGTAGTGATCCAGGCATGATCGAACCGCCGTAAATAAATACAGATGGGACATCTAGTCGGGCCATCGCCATCATCGCTCCCGGTAGTGACTTGTCACAACCTGCAACAGCGACCAGGCCATCATAACGTTCAGCGAATACCACAGTTTCGATGGAGTCGGCGATTACTTCGCGTGATACCAGTGACCCCCGCATACCCTCGGTACCCATTGAGATAGCATCTGAGACGGTGATTGTTCCAAATGTAAAAGGGGTTCCTCCAGCTGCGAACACGCCACGTTTTACTTCCTCGACGAGAGGTTCGATTCCAGCATTACATGGCGTGACCTCGTTGTGGGTTGATGCTATTCCAACGAAAGGTGCAGCGATGTCTTTATCGCTGAGCCCCATTGCTTTCATCATTGATCGGTGAGGAGCTCTGACAGCACCTTCAGTAGTCTCCCAACTGCGCCATTTTCCCGGGGCTCGTTTAGAAGATCGCTTGTTGTTGAGTTTTTGTTGTGAGTCGCTGGATGTAGTCATTTTCGTGAAGGTGTCTGTAGGGGCTGTTGTACTGTGATCGAACTTAGATCATAGTGATTTACGATGTCTAATATTACACGCAGAAAGGCCTGCCAATATTCATTGGCATACTGTGTTCCTTATACTGCTGGTTTGATTATTAAATGACGTGAGCGTGAGCATGTTGTTGATTTTGTATCAAAGGATTTTCAAGTGCATTCGATAGAGATGGTGGCCGACGATCTGTATTTTCCTGAGGGCCCTCGTTGGCGTCCGGACGAAAATAAGCTTTACTTCAGCGACGTGATGGCAGGGAAAGTTTCGCGTCTGGATGAAAATGGCATTGTAGAAACAGTGTTTACGCCAGGAGAATTCCCCAGTGGTTTAGGTTTTCTGGACAATGGAGACATGCTCGTAGTTGCCACGGAAAGCCATGAGATCGTAAGGGTGCAGCGAGATGTGATGTTGAAAGGCGGGGCTTTTCGCTCAGATTCCGTTCGGCATGCTGATATTTCAACTTCTTACAACACCTGCAATAATGACATGGTGGTTGCTCAGAATGGTAATGCGTATGCTGGCGCGTATATTGCGGGATTGAGTGAGGACGAGCCACCAGGGCCGCACAATCCCCCGCAATT
>NYZY01000094.1 GCA_002687335.1 Chloroflexota bacterium | reverse complement strand
GGGAAGGGCGATGGTGGGGAGATAGCTGGTGCTGGCAGGCTGGAGCTGTTGCAGAAATAATCTGGCAGTCACAAGCATACCAAGATTCCGGATGGTCTTATTCATTGGATGCCGACTACGAGTAACTCAGAAACCAGCGTATTGGTATTTAAGTATTTAATTATGGTTCAGTTATTTGCGACTCATCGACACTTTCGTAATCAAAAAGATCGATTACGACCTAAAATGCAAATATTGAAGAAGGAATTTGATACCGAACGCTAGAGTCGAATCCGTGTGGGGTTGCCCTAAATGTTATTACGGTCAAGCAAGACGGACCTAGACGTCTATAGCCATTAATTCCTCTGCGTAAATAACCTGTCCGTTATAGATTTCCCTGATGTCACCAAGTCCTTTTTCAAGTGGACCGTGTGAAGCTATATGCGCACCCATGTGTACCAATATTAGTTTCTTGACCCCGGCCTCTTCTGCCATGCGGGCGGCTCCAGTTGTGCCGCATTGTCCTGGGGCTTCACCATCGGCATCCATGTGTTCTTGGTCATCCCAACACATGCACAACATCACATCGGCATTTCTTGCCAGGTCAATGACCGATTGGCAAGGTTGAGTATCACCTGTGAATACCACTGATTTACCTGACTTGGTTTCTATCCTGTAAGCCAGTGAGTCTAGATATGGCTGTACATGTTCGGCGTTAGCGGAGGTCACTTCCCAGTTGTTTGCGGTATGTACTGTTCCGACACCGACATCAGTGGCTTGTACTTGCGGTGCTTTTCTAGGCAGGACACCTCCACGATTCACATAGACTTTTTGCGATAGTGGATGGTAGATACGTGCTTTCCAGTCGTGCGAGAAGATTCCGTTCTCTCCAATTACACCTTCCGTGATCATTTCAGTTAGTGTGGGGCCGAATACTTGGAGCTTATTTTCCTTGCCAATTGACTGGTCGAATCTCGTGAGCAGAAAACATGGGTAATCGATGTCGTGGTCGAAATGGTGGTGAGTGAAAAATATATAGTCAATATCCGTAGGCCAGAGGCCGGCTTTCACTAGTTTGTGGGTAGTGGCCGGTCCGCAATCAAACATTATTTTTTCACCCTCGATCTCCAGTACGTAGGCCGATCCGAATCGAGTGGGAGTTGGAGTGGGGGTCCCTGCTCCTAAAATGTATAGCTTTGGCATTAAGTGACACCTCCTCCAGATCTGATTACTCTCTTGTCGTGTGTCGCGAGTGATTTTGGTTATGTCTATCTATTGGAAGCATAACCATGCCCCCGAACTTTAGGATTCTCTGAAATCTCATAATCGTGAAGATTCATCGAAACCCGTATAAACCACTACTAGGAAACACTTAGCTGTTACCGGATAGGCTGCCGGCATTCGTTTAATCAATTTCTTGAAAACCAAAGTATTCATGATCAAAACTGGAGACAGATCGATGCTGTATTTCCGATCTTGTATGCGATGTAAGGAAGGTACCGTCGAACTAGGCTCTGATAACTTCGGCTCTTTTCTGAGTTGTATCACTTGTGGCTACACAATTAATTCCCGTTCTATTCGTTCCAACGGTTCAATTGCGGAACCAGCCACTGTTGATGAAGATGTTGTAATAGCACCTATGCTCGAGCCGGTCTTGGTCGCAGAGGACGTGGTTGACCTGGAGGCCGAATCAGAACCTGATATTGATCTGATTGGGGAAAACCTTGAGGCTTTCGATTTAGAAGAAGTGACCGCTATTTAGGGCAGGCGTACGCTGAGTCCGTTTATTGACGATAGCGGAGATTTAGTTTATCTGTGCTAGCGGTTCTATTTTAAGTTCGCGTGCTGTCGAGTCGAACCATTCGATTACTTCGCGGTGAAGCGGTATGCCGTGACGCTCTCTTATTTGTGTTTCTTCGTGTTCTGGAAGTCCTGCGTAGTAAACCCGATCATTCCCAGGAGATGGAGGCGTTTCTACGAGGTAGGTTAGAAACTGGTCCATAGAGGCCTTAAATTCAGCAACATCACGAAATGCATCGATACTGAACGCTGCGACGAATTGTGATCCGTTACGCTGTGGTCCTGTTTCCGTAGGGTTAATGGCTCCGAAAATGCCGGCCGACAAGATTCCTGAGAACACCTGTCCGATCACTGCCATTCCGTAGCCCTTGTGTGATCCAAGCTCTCGTGTTGAGCCCCAAGGTAATAGTCGAGTTTGTTCAGGCACATCTCGAGTTTCCATTATCGGCGTCCCGTCTTCCTCCGCAAGCAAACCGGGAAGTAAGCGCGCGCCCGTTCGCCTGAGAAGTTGTATCTTATTGGCCGCTACAGATGATGACGAAATGTCCAAAACGAATGGTGGCATCTTGTCCGCAGGGATTGCCCAAGCGTGTGGAACAGCTCCGACTCTCGGAACTGCACCAAATGTCGGCACCATTATGGCCCCTCCGCCGGTTATGGAGTAGCCGATCATGTCATGGGGCATTGCTCGCATAGCATGGTAGGCCATCATACCTGCATGACCACTGTTATGGATTGTGACGGCTCCAATGCCTACTTTACTGGCTTTTTCCACGGCAATATCCATGGCCTGCGGGCATATGACTAATCCGTGTGAACCATCTGCATCAATAGTTGCTACTGCTGAAGATTCTCTTGTGATTTTCCATCTTGGCTGTGGATTGATATTTCCATCTTCGTATAGTTTTTTATAAACACGCAGCATATTGGAGACTCCATGGGTCTCACATCCTCTGATGTCTGCTGTGACTAGCCCGTCAGCTGCAAGATTTGCATCTTCTTCAGAAAGCCCCATTACGCTGAATATGTCGGCGGTTGTGCGATGTAAATCCTCTCGGTTGACTCGCACTTGGTCTTCTATCGGCACATGGAAATGATCAAGCATTGGCTAAAACTCCTATCTTTCCAGATGTGGGATATCGAATTCTGCAGTTGTCTTGTCGAACCAGTCGACGACCTCTTTGTGAAGTGGTATCCCACGATTGTGTCGATCAATTGATTCTTCGTGCTCTGGTAGCCCAGCGTAGTAAACCCGATCATGCCCTGGCGCAGGCGGAGTCTCACGTAGATATTTAAGGAAGTCGTCCATTGACGACTTGAATCTTGCTACGTCAGTGAATGCTTCAATTGAGTATGCAGCAACAAAGTGCGACATATGTCCGCCTTCGTATGGTCCGAAAGTTCCATGGGAAAGAATACCTGCGAAAACTTGAGCCACAGCACTCATGCCATATCCTTTATGAGAACCGAGTTCACGTGTGGCTCCATTCGGCAATAATATCGTTTCCTCCGGTACCGGGCGTTCATCCATTATTGGGGTGCCGTTTTCATCCGCCATGAGCCCGGGTATGGTCATCGCTTCCATCCTTCTCAATAGTTGGATTTTGTTAGCGGCCACAGATGATGATGAAATGTCTAGAACAAAGGGGGCTTCCTTGTCAGCAGGAACTGCCCATGCGTGTGGGTTGGGCGCGAGCCTCGGTTCACTGCCAAATGTTGGTGGCATTGATTGCCCTCCGGCAGTGATGGAGTAGCCGATCATATCGTGGGGCAAAGCCATCATCGCGTGGTAGGCGATCATCCCAGCATGTCGTCCGTTTCCCATTGTGATAGCGCCGATACCGGTTTCTCGCGCTTTTTGTATGGCTATTTCCATTACCTGGGGAATTACTGCTATGCCAAGACCGCGATCACAATCAACGTTTGCAGTAGTCGGGGTTTCGCGGGTGATTCGCCATGTTGGTCTTGGATTTATCGTTCCTTCTCCAACCATTCTTATGTAGTTTCGCATCATGTTGGATACGCCATGGGTATCGACGCCGCGTGTGTCTGAAAGTAGGAGCACGTCTGTTGCTTGCCACGCGTCTTGTTCGGAAAACCCAATTTTTAAAAATAACGCATTGACGGTCTTACGAAGAGAATCCGGCATAATCCTGACTTCATCTTCTTCTGGAACATGGAAGTGTTCGAGCATTTTGAGTATTTACCTCACCGGCGTTGCATGGTCTCTTTTTGTATTGTTCAGGGAACCCTACTCTTGATTTTCATTTGAGTAAATCGTCTTGTTACGGAGGTAGCTTCTTATGGCTATAGTGGTTGGTAAGATTTTGAAAGTTTAGTTGTGTGAAATATAGGCTAGACTTTCGTCAGGGTTTTGCTGGATTTAATGTAGAGATTACACGTCTTGTTTACGCTTCACGTTCACACAATCAAATAGATATAGATTTGGAGGAATAGCCTGTGATGATGGAGGAACTTGCGCAAAAGTTCCATAGTGTTTCGGGTGCAGGTTGCGTGGTAATAACAGGCGCTGGGATCAGTGCGATAAGTGCATTATTTGCTCAACCAGGCGCCTCTCGTACAATCCTGGAAGCGCAGGTCCCCTACACTCAAAAAGCACTTGACGAATTTGTTGGGGCTGAGGCGGATCAACATGTCTCTAAATCCGAGGCGATTCTGATAGCTGAATCAGCATTGAATCGTGCTCGTCATCTTGCCCCTGACAACTTGAAGCAATCTCTTTTTGGTGTCGGGTGTACCGCAGCAATAGCCACTGATCGGATCAGGAAGGGTGAAGATCGAGCGCATATTGCTTGGTCTGACGGAGTGCAAACGGGCGGTATCTCTGTCTGGTTTGATAAAGAAATCCGGACTCGAGCTGATGAAGAGCAGATCGTTGCAGCCATGGTTATGAATTCAATTGCCACTGTCTTGAAAATCGAGTCTAGGCTAGAAATTAACATTCTTGATACGGAGCGAATTGATGAATTCGGTTGACCGACTCTACACAGAGGAAATTGGGGGGCTGGTTATAGATGCTCATGGTAGGCAGAGCGAATCGCTTCCCAAAAAACCACTTGTGCTAGCCGGATCGTTCAATCCTATTCATCATGGCCATAAAGATCTATTGTCGGCTGCCATGGCGATGACGGGTGATAATGGGTACTACGAGATTTCAATACGGAACGTTGATAAACCATTACTTCCAAAAACAGAACTCGGTAAAAGAGCTGAGCACGTATTAAAAGATGGTAAATCTTTGATTCTGACAAGCGCTCCTCGCTTCACAGAAAAATCATCAATTCTGCCTGGCGCTACGTTCGTCATTGGATTCGATACTTGTGTTCGTCTTTTTGATGAAACCTATTACCCTGATCATGTTGCCGGCTCAGCAACAGTAGTGGATAACTCCCTTGATCTGATTGAAGAAAATGGATGCAACTTTATAGTTGCAGGAAGAATTAACTCGAGAGGAATATTTCAAGGTCTTCGTGACATTTCAGTACCACAGCGATTCAGAGACATGTTTCGTGAATTGACTGAGTCTCAATTTCGGTCGGATCTTTCGTCGACGGAGATGCGAAAACGCTTTTGAGAGTCGCCGAATTTTCAGTTGCGCTCTAATGTTGCTGTGGTATACACCATTAACGAGGAACGCTGAGTATCTAACATAACGGTTAGGTGCTGGCTCATGAGTTTATAGAAAGAGATACCAGTTGTTATGGGTGAAACTAACTTCAGTAACGCTAGAGTTGCGAGTGACTTGCTAGACCGGATGTTTGTGGAACGTTGGTCTTCAAAAGCATTTACCGATGACCGGTTGTCAGAGCAACAAATTGATGTTTTATTTGAAGCGGCTCACTGGGCACCCTCATCAAGTAATAGGCAGCCATGGCTATTCGTCTACGCTACAGACGGACCGGATCGGGTTCGTTTTAATTCTGTTTTGAATGAAGGAAATACTTTGTGGGCTACTAGGGCTTCAATGCTTGTTCTGGTATTCGCTCGCGTCGTTGATGAAGAAGGTAGCAGTATTCGTACCGCACATTTTGATACCGGAGCAGCTTGGATGTCATTGGCGTTGCAGGCTAATCGCATGGGTCTTAACACACGAGCCATGGGCGGTATTGATTTGGATGCCGCCTACACCGCAGCTGGCGTTCCACGTGAGGAATTCCAAACGATATGTGCTATCGCGGTTGGGGTGCCAGGCACATTAGACGACATTGATCCTGATATGGCAAAAGGTAATATTGCCAATGATCGGGATCCAATCAATGAAATTGCGTTTCCTGGCAGTTATCTGAAATAACTAAACTTTAAGTGGGTAAATTGGTATCGGGATTATTCCGCACATAATTGGCTTGTCTTAATCCGAATTTTTCTTGTAACTGAACAGATAAGCCACCGTCGATTGCGAGCGTGTGTCCTGTTATGAATGATGCCTCTTCAGAACAGAGGAAAGCTATCCCGTTGGCAATGTCGTCAGGAATCCCAGTTCTGCGGAGAGGGTACTGATCGGCGAAGAATTCGTGTCCAGTAGGATTATCTTTCCATATTTTTGCCAGGCCCTCTCCCACAATATGTCCTGGTGCGATCGCATTGACTCTGATTCCATCGGGCCCAAATTCGGTCGCCATTTGGCGGGTCATGCCTACAACCCCTGCTTTTGCCGATTCGTAAACCAACATACCTGGCTCCTGAAGAAAACTGTGCACCGAGGCGAGATTAATAATGCTGCCTCCACCGGTAGCGGTCATGTGCGGGATCGCGTTTTTTGGTCCTAGGTACAAGGCCTTAAGCAACACGTCGATACCGTAATCCCAATTATCTTCTTCAACGGTGAGAGCACTACCGTGAATTCTCGATTCACCGGCGATGACACCGAAAGCATTTTGGACCAGTATGTCCAGTCTGCCGTACATATCTACAGCTTCATCGACCATCCGTGCTATGTCTCCACTTCGAGAAACGTCAATATGGCTAGCTACTGCGATACCGCCTGTTTTTTTGATGCTTTGTACGTTCGAGGCCGCTGAGGAGTCATCTATATCAGCGATAAAAACCTTTGCTCCTTCTGATGCCAATTTTCGGGCAGTAGCCCCTCCAATCCCCAAGGCTCCTCCAGTGACAATAGCAACCTGACCGTTAAATCTGCTCATGACGTCTCATCAAATCCTAGTTGTTAATTAATCTGTTTATTTTGGTCGAATATTACCGGAAACTAGCTTCCCAGTAGACATCTAAGTGGACTATGGCATTATCAGATGTGACACTTCCTGTGATGTCAAATATTCCAATAAAGAAGGAAGATATTTCGGTAGGGTGGCTGACCGATCGCTTATCCAATTTAGGCTATTGCAGGATTGATAAGCTTCAGCTTGAGGTTATGACGGGCCATAATCCACATCTTTCACAATTATTCAGAGTTCGGATTGAATACATTGTGCGTACGGCTGACCATCCCGATGTAGTGGTTTTAAAAATTCCGCCTGAAAATGACACTATACGGTTACGGGAGGCTGCGCTCGGACCATATGATAGCGAGGCTGGTTGTTATCAACTACTGGAAGAGTTCCAGGGTTTTCGTTTGCCTAGAATGTACTCGTTGACCCAGGATAAAGATGAATCTACTGCCTGCTTTGTATTAGAAGATATAGGCCCTCTTCGACCGGGCCGTAAATACGCGGAATTCGGACTACGAGAGATTTTTCAGGTATTAGAATTCATCGCTGCTTATCAAGCCATATTTTGGCTTGACGAATCTTTATCGCAGCGTCATTGGATTCATGACTCAGGTTGGTCGTATCTGTTTAACCAAAATCCGATGGAATCAGCTTTAGGCTGGCAGGCGATTAATCAGGACGCTCAAATCGAGAAAACTGAGGGATTAATCCTCGCAGGAGAATTTCTCAGTTCACGATTGACAGACCTGATGAAAGTTATGAATGACCGACCTAATACCCTAACTCATAATGATCTTCATCATGGCAATATATTGCTTCGTAAATCAGATGGGCTTTTTGAGCCAGTACTAATAGATTGGCAGTTGGCGGCTTACGCTGGCGGGACGAATGACTTAGCAAAATTTCTGATGACATCAGTTCCGTTTAATATTCTTCGCCAGAGAGAGAAGAATCTTGTTCGATACTTCGTTGATTGTCTCCATGGCAGGGGAATCATCGATTATTCTTTTGATGAGTGCTGGAAAGATTATCGCCGCGCTCAAGTTATGGTGCTTGCTAACTATGCTATTAGCGGTGTACATCGATTACCTGATGGCATATTGGAAATATCCAAGGGGGATTCGACAAAAGCGGTCATCAAAGCGTTCGAAATCGTTGACCCTCAGGAATTACTTGAAATTCTACCTTAGAAACCAGTTCAATTTTCAACTTTTGATATTTGTTTAAACAACGCGAAACTAGCTGAGTATCCGTGTAAGAATGTT
>NYZY01000093.1 GCA_002687335.1 Chloroflexota bacterium | reverse complement strand
GCTAGGGTAACCGATGTCCATCCAGATGGAACATCGATGTTGATCTGTGACGGTATTCTACGAGCGAGATTCAAAGATTCGTTTGAAGATCCTATAGCTTTGATTCCTCATATGCCGATGGAATTCGAAATAGATTTGTGGGCGACAAGCCATGTATTTCAAAAAGGGCATCGTGTTCGCGTCGCGATAGCTAGCAGCAGCTTTCCAAGATGGGATCGGAATTGGCAGACAGGGCGTAATAACGCATACGAGAGTAACGGGCCTGTGGCTGGTAACAGAGTATTTCGAGATGCGGTGCGATCTTCGCACGTTCTTTTGCCATTGCTATGAACTCACGTCTTGACTGTTATTGATGTCAAATAGTTGGATCCAGTAATGCGTACGCTCTATTTGAATTAGTTGACAAATATCTTGGCCTGACAGAAATGCTATGGAGAAAATTATTCTAAATATAAGGTCCGCCTGTTCCCCAATCATCTTTTCCCGTCAGGCGCTTTCGCAAAGCTCGTAGTTGTCTGGGCATGGCAGCATTGGATTCCCATGTCTGGTCGACACCATCGGTTTGTGGCTCACCTTTTACAATCAGTTCGATTAATACAGGACCCTCACTCTGTAAGATCTTAGGCAAAGTGTTATCAAACGTCTCTGTATCTTCGAAGCGATAACTCGCCGAGTAGCCACAGGCTTTAGCCACCTCAGCGTATTTCACCCCCGGTGCGGGTACGGGTTGACCTCCAGTTATAGCGTATATTCCATTGTTGAATACAAAGTGGAACATATTTTTTGGTCCCATTCCAGCCACGGTTGCGAGCGACCCCAAATTCATCAACAACGAGCCATCGGCATCTAAGCACAATACGGTTGTTTCTGGTTTGCCTAGGGCGACGCCAAGTGCGATTGATGAAGCCTTTGACATTCCATTTGAGATCCCGATGTCGAGATCGGGTTCCTGAGAAATCTCGTTCCAGTACTTAGTCTGGGTCATCGTGGTTACACTGACCGCTGAGCCACGTGATCGATTGATTATTTGGCATGCGTTTTCGTAGGTAATCATTCGACACCTTCTTTTGCGTATTCGGTTCCTATGGCTACGGCAAATGGTTGGTTTGTTGCTGCCGCCCGCTCAAAAGCAAGAGGTACTCGCTCGAGGTCATCATCTGACTCTATAACGAAGTAATCAACTCTCCATAAGTGTAGATAAGGTTCAAGGAATGAAGCTGCTGAATCGGGGGTGTCACCTTTTCGATTATGACCGCGATATCCGATAAACATCACAAGTGGAAGGCCTATACCCAGTGCCAGTCCACGTAATGCGTCACCAGCTTCGTAAAAGCCTGCATTTTGTATCGAAATTACCGGGCTTTGACCTGCGATGAATAGCCCAGCAGCTACGGGGATTGCTTCTCCTTCCCTCGAAACTGGAACGACGGTTATTGATGGTTCAGCCATTAGAGCTTTGTACATGTGCGCGGTTTCAGAGTCCGGCAGAGTTACATAGTGAGAGACTTTCTGCCGCACAAGTTGGTCAATTACGTTTTTTGGATGTAGGATCCCGTTGATCAAGCTCTGTGCCTTTCTTATCCGATGTTGATATGGGCGTGAGATTAACTGGTTCTATCACCGTCCGCAACCGTTTCTGAGATCTTATGTTTCGTAGGCTGTCTTGTTGCTACTAAAAGGATGATAGCGATGATTGCAGCGCCCGTGAATGTAGGAAAAGTTCCGTGATACGAGCCGCTTAAGTCATATATTAATCCTGCGCCTACAGCTCCAAGAGCTTGCCCTCCGCTGACAAAAGGTTCTGTTGCTCCACGTATAGCACCGAGCGAGCTTCTTCCAAAGTAATGAGCTATAGCGACAGGGGGTACTACGAGTAAACCTCCTAGGCCAATACCAAAAAGTAGGGCCACGGTGAACGCCATTACCGGAGAATTTACGACGAGGAATAACAGCGCTATTGAGCCTAACCAACCAGCGGTTGCCGTATACACTACTTTGACTGGCAGGCGATCAAGCAGGTTGCCCCAGAAAATACTGCCAATTGCTGTGCCAGCTGCCATCACGGTGAGTGCAGAGGCAGCTATGGATGGACTGATGCCGTGATCGCGGAGGAAAGCAGCTTGGTGAATGTTTACCCCAGTGTGAATGAAGTAGACCAGTCCTCCGGCAAGGGCAAGTGTCCACATCGCCGGAGTTTGCATAGCTTCCTTTAGCGTCCACTGGATTTCTTTTTCAGCAGCGGTTGGAGATGAAGAAGGATCCGATTCGTTGCTGCCTGCAGGGGCATCTCCGTCTGGAGTAAGGCCCACGTCTTCGGGTTTGTTTACCATGACTATTAGTGTGAGTGGTAAAGCTATGATCCATACGGAAATTCCCATCCAGAACCATGCCATCCGCCAATCCCCGTCGTTTGCATTCATGAATAATTGTGCAAATAATGGGAATAGGCCCATGCCCATTGAGTGAGTTACCCCTAAGACAGAAGATGACCTCCCGCGTAATCGAACGAACCATTGGGCTACTGCAGTTGACGCACTGATCTGGAGTGGCGCTTGGAATATGAGCCTTCCGATGCCAAACAACAGGTAAAAAGTAATCGGGCTGGTAGTCCACCTCAGGGAGAGAATTACTGCGCCAAGTAGGAACACCGATGTGCTCATTAGAACTCGGGCTCCAAATTTTTGCTGTATCCATCCTGCGAGAGGAGATACGAACATGGATATAAAACCCGCAGCGGCAGCAGCTCCCACTATCAGGGTCCGACTCCATCCAAGATCCTCGCTCATAGGGAATACGAAAACTGCGATAGTTAAAGTGGCGGCGGCATTACGCACGAACATTGTCGATCCTGAGGCGAGCACAACTGCCCAACCGTAAAAAAAAGGAGTCCGTTTGGCTATAACGATTCTGGGATCGATGTCAGCTTGAATTTCATACCTCACTTTGGTGCAGCGGGAAACGTACCAGGGTGGATGCTAGCAGCCAGAGCGGTCACAATGTTATGCAGTAACAACTATTACCGCTGATACAGTGGTTACCCGCAAATTAAAAAATCGATATTAGACTTTATTTACAATGCTTGAAAGCCGCAAATAAAACATGTCATCAAAATCAACATTATTTAATGCAAGGCGTACGTTCAACACCTCACATGGGGCAGTTGATTATTATGCGATTTCAGTACTGGAAGACGCCGGACTGATAGAAATCGCTAAGACTCCCTATTCAATTAGAGTTTTACTTGAAAACACATTGCGAAAAGCTGATGAGGGCTTGGCAACAGATGAACATGTGAAGTTGGTGTCATCTTGGAGGCCAGATGCGAAAATGGCCAGCGAGTTTCCATATATGCCAGGGCGAGTCGTGCTACAGGATTTCACAGGCGTACCAGTGGCAGTTGATCTCGCTGCTATGCGAGATGCAGTTAAAAATGCTGGGGGTGATTCTTCGATAATCAACCCGATTGTTCGTTCTGACATGGTAATCGATCATTCAGTGCAAGTAGATAATTTTTCGAGTTCGGGCGCGTTGGCGATGAATATAGAACGCGAATTCGAACGGAACACTGAACGGTATCAATTGTTGAAGTGGGCACAGGGGGCATTTGATAATCTCAAAATCGTCCCTCCCGGTACGGGTATCGTTCATCAGGTGAATTTGGAATTCCTGGCCGAAGCTGTTCTTTCAGAAGAACACGGCAGTGGGCGACTTGCATTTCCTGATACTTGTGTTGGAACGGACTCACATACAACCATGGTCAACGGCCTAGGTGTTTTAGGTTGGGGCGTTGGGGGTATTGAAGCTGAGGCCGTCATGTTGGGGCAACCCTATTACATGGTGGTGCCTGATGTTGTGGGTGTACGTCTGAATGGCAGCCTTCCCGAGGGTGCCACTGCTACGGACTTAGTGCTGGGAATTGTGGAGATGCTTCGCGAGCATGGTGTAGTTGAAAAGTTTGTAGAATTTTATGGTCCTGGACTAGAGAACCTCCCGTTAGCTGACCGTGCAACTATCGCTAACATGGCTCCTGAATATGGAGCGACATGTGGCTTTTTCCCGATCGATGACCAAACCCTTAGGTATTTGAAAGCCACCGGACGCGATGATGCGACTGTTGAGTTAGTTCAAGAATATGCAAAAGAGAACCGTTTCTTTTACGATGCAAACAATGAGCCTGAATATACAGTTTCGCTTGATTTTGACTTAGAGCAAACTGTGCCTGTTATGGCTGGCCCTAAGCGTCCTCAGGATCGTATAGCGTTAAGTAAGATTGGAACTAATTTCAGATCCTCATTTGAAGGTTTATCGTCGGATGTTCACGATGTTGACGTTGATGGTTCCGCTGGTGCTGTCGGTGATGGCTCGGTGGTTATAGCAGCGATAACCAGTTGTACTAATACTTCAAATCCTTCTGTGATGGTCGGAGCTGGGCTTCTGGCCAGGAACGCTTTAAGACGAGGACTCGTGCGTAAACCCTGGGTAAAGACCAGCTTGGCTCCAGGCTCGACGGTAGTGACCCGGTATTTAGAAGCAGCGGGTTTGGATAAAGACCTAGATGCTCTTGGATTTAATACCGTTGGATACGGATGTACTACCTGCATAGGAAACTCTGGGCCATTGCCACAGTCAGTTTCTGATGCGGTAAACGATCATGATCTAACAGCAGCTGCAGTGTTGAGTGGGAATAGGAACTTTGAAGGTCGGGTACATCCTCAGGTTAAAGCTAACTATCTCGCCTCACCTGTATTAGTCGTAGCTTACTCACTTGCTGGGAACGTCGATATTGATCTTGTCAGCGAACCAATTGGACAGGATCCCGAAGGCATCGATGTTTTCCTGAAGGATATTTGGCCATCACAGTCCGATATTTCTGAAACGATAGCCGAATCGCTGACATCGGATATGTTCAAACAACAATATGGTGAGGTGTTCGCCGGTCCACCTGAATGGCAAGAATTGGCAGCTCCCACAGGTGTTAACTTTCAGTGGGATAGGGAGTCGACGTACATCCAAGAACCTCCTTATTTTGAGGATTTTGGTGATGAGCCTGCAGTCAGGACTGAGATTGTTGGCGCCAGGGTATTGGTTGGGATTGGGGATTCAGTGACAACTGATCATATTTCACCAGCAGGTTCCATTCCTCCGAGTACGCCAGCTGGACAGTTATTAATCGGTAACGATGTGCCGCGAAGAGATTTCAATTCATACGGATCGAGGCGAGGCAATCATAACGTTATGGTGCGAGGGACATTTGGGAATATCCGATTGCGAAATAAGCTGACCCCTGATCTCGAAGGTGACTGGACGATCTATCAGCCTGACGGTGATCAGATGCGCATATTCGACGCATCTGAAAGATACAGATCTGAAGGAGTTCCTTTAATTGTTTTGGCTGGCAAGGAATACGGTACCGGCAGCTCTAGAGACTGGGCCGCTAAAGGGCCTATGTTACTTGGCGTTCGTGCTGTCATAGCATCGAGCTTCGAACGAATTCACCGGTCTAATCTGATCGGTATGGGAGTTTTACCTTTAGTGTTCACCGATGGGGATTCAGCAGATACATTGGGTTTGGATGGGGCCGAGTCTTTTGATATTCCCGGGGTAGCGAATTCTGTTGTGCCGGGGTCAACCGTGACCGTGACTGCGACTGATAGGAACGGGAAGACAACGAAGTTCGAGGCACTTATTCGTATCGATACTAATATCGAAAATGAATATTACCGTAATGGTGGATTGCTGCCTTATGTGCTGCGACAAATGATGGCCAAGGAATAGGTCACATTAACTCTCGTCGAAGGATTTCTTCAAGATTTTCGTAGCGCCATCTGAATTCGGCATCTAGTAGCACCTTAGGTAATGCTCGCTGGCTATGTAGCATTGTTTCTATGCCCATTTGCCCAAGTATTACTTTAATCAATGGTTTTGGTAAATTGACCCACGCCGGTTTCGAAAGGATATTAGATATAGCAGAAGTGAATTCGGAGTTGCGAACAGGGGATGGCGAAGTGACATTAACTGCGCCAGAGATATCATCCTTCTCGATCAAAAAAGAAAGGCAGTTGACAGCATCATCCAGTGAGATCCATGGCCACCACTGGCGACCATCACCAATTCGACCGCCGAGTGCGAATCGGAACGGGATTTTGAGCGTCTTTAGTAGTCCGCCGTTGCGCGAGATGATAAGGCCAAAACGGGCATTTACGACTCTGATACCAGCTTTCTTTGCACTCTTCGTGGCCGATTCCCATTCCACTGCTGTATCCGAAAGGAAACCATCTCCTGGTCCCGAGCGTTCGTTTAAAGGCTTGTCACCTCTATCCCCGTAAAATCCCATGGCTGAAGCGACGATTAGCAATTTAGGGGGGTTTGCCATTTCAGCCAAGCTCGCAGATAGAAGTTGGGTTGATAGCACCCGACTATTTCTGATTAGCAGTTTTCGTTTGGTACTCCACCGAGCCCCGGCAATTGAAGATCCGCCCAGATGAATTGCTATGTTAATTGGTCCTATGCCGTTGTGCTTAAATATC
The DNA here is from genome assembly GCA_002687335.1 of Chloroflexota bacterium. The sequence continues at coordinate 815 of NYZY01000093.1, read as the reverse complement.
CCATCTTCGGGATCCCATGAAAACTCTTGAGCGCGCGCGCCGGGATTCGTGTTGCGCCTTACTAATTGGACAACTTGATGGCCTTCAGAGAGGAGAGTGGTGATCAATTCCTGGCCTATCAGGCCAGATCCACCTGACACTAGGATCCGCATGCGACTCTGTTTAGGTGTTTCGTTATGGTGATTATTGTATCCATTGGTAATGGTTGTGCCGTGTCATCCGTGCTCGTATCAATCGAAGCTTTCAACAGCTTCTCGTGAAGCCGACTTGTTCGATTTGGATACGTGTTTACACCTCGCCAGAAATCATTAGGAGCCCGAACCCGTTTGCTGGTTTTTTTGTCAGTCTTGTTCAGCGGCGACTTTTTCTAACATGGCTGGCGGAAGAGGGAAAACCCAGCCTCGGTTTTGGATGATCGCTCGGGATAGCTCGGGAGGAATAGCGACTATGATCTCAGGTTCGATCGAGAAACGTCCGGTGAATCCACCGATAGCACTCCGCGCATGTACACCTGAGTAGCTCTGGTCTTCGCCGTCTGTTGCAAATTCACCAGCGCCTCCGCCAAATACAGATTGCCACCTTTCGGAAAAGCCGTTCATCACTGCAGGCCCACCATTGAATGCGACGTCGGTTGAGACGACCATCCCAAGAGCTTTTACTGTGTAAATAATATCGTTCAGGTCACCACCCTCTCCGCCGCAGGTTAGACCCCAGTGAAGTCGTTTTATCATCGAATTGGCGATCCACTCGGCCGCTTCTTGGCCTTCCTTGATCCGCTTGGGGTCATCGTACATCTGACCAGGTCCATAGCCATG
>NYZY01000092.1 GCA_002687335.1 Chloroflexota bacterium | reverse complement strand
CCACATTTCAATATCTGTCTGGCAGATCGATGAGTAGGTTATTCGGAGCAATACCTCGCCAGGACCTGGTTTGGGGGTGCGGTGATTCGGGTTGAAACGTAAATCTTGTTTGCCATGTAGGACGATTGCTTGCATTTGAATGATGTTTTGTTGAATGAATGTTTAATTGGTTAATTTAAAGTGGTTATGTCGCACACGGTATGTTGGAAGGCTTATCCATTGACATGTTGAATTGCAGCTAAGCCTAACTTTAGGACGTCTTCAGGTGGCGTTCGTAATTCTCCTTTTGGTGTTTTGAATGGAATCTCTGATTGCAGATCTGTACTTGATGCCCAAAGCCACGAAGAAGATTTATCGTCTTGAAGTGAAAGTTCACCCGTCGGTGAGGAGATATCGCTGGTAAGTCGCGTGAAGTAAATGTGATCGATATGTTGATGCTCACCGTATTCGGAATCTACTACATCTTCGATCATGATGCTGTGCGGGGCATAGATTTGTTCAAGATTACTTACCTTTAGCGGTTTTTGGGTTGGCACGATCTCAACATCAAAGCCGGTCTCTTCTTTGATTTCACGAAGCGTAGTCTGCACAGGGTCTTCGTTGGGATCGATATGTCCGCCTGGTGGGAGCCATTCCTGAACTTTTTTATGCCAATGTAGTAGCGTGGCATCGCCGTTAACTACAAAACCGGTTGCCGTGAAATGTCGGATTTTAGGAGTTGGCAAGTTAGATACCTATTGCAATAGTTTGGACTGTAAAGATTGTAGGCGCGAGTAGGGCCACCGGATCAGAATAGCCATTATGGCATTTGCTGATCGGGTGGCCCTACTCTTGAGGTGCCCTACTTGTAGGGCGCCCTACATCAACGTAGGACACCTCGTTTGGTACTAGACATTAAAACAGACCACCTCCTTCTTGGAATCGTAACTCCGGGTAGTAAAGTTTTTCTACCCACGATCGCTCAGTCAGAGTCAAGACCGATGTTCGAATTATACGTAAATGTTTTAAAGTCGGGGATATTTGACTGCTACTGAAACAGTATTGCTCGACAAGATTTTTAGCAAATGCCTTACTCGATGCTAGTGATTTCTTATGATGTGATTGGTCTATTCGATTTCACCCGGCACACTTTGATGGAAACCTGACTATAGGAGAGCACGTTATTTAAAACCAAGTTGCTTTATCTACTTCATTTCGTAAGGGTTTACCTGTGGAAAAATTGCGGAAATTTTCCAAGACGATTTCATATCGGCGTTCAGTAAGATGGCGACCACCTTGTGCCGCGATATGTGGGGTAAGTATCGTGTTAGGCGCGTCCCAAAGTGGGTGATCACTAGGCAGTGGTTCGATTTCATACACGTCTAAGGCTGCACCGGCTATAGTTTCTGACCTTAAAGCGGAGTTAAGATCGTCCAGCTTTGTCGTCATTCCACGACCGATGTTAATGAAAAGGGCGGTGTTTTTCATCAAACTGAATTTATGGAAGTCCATTAATCCTTCTGTTTCCGGGGTATGTGGGATCGTCAAGACTACAAAGTCGGCTTTTGGTAGTTGATCTTCAATAGATTGGGGACCAAACATATCGTCTACCCATTCCGGTTTTTCTTCTCGTCGAGCATCTATACCGATAACCTGCATACCAATTGCTTTGCACAGGCGTGCCGTTTCGCTACCGATACCCCCGATTCCAATGATCAGCACTGTTGATTCAGGCAGAAAAATCTCGTGGTGCGGTGCATCGAGCGGGCGCCATTCACGCTTCTGTTGAAAATCTCTATACAAATGTGAGTGTTTTGTGAAGCTGAGGATATATGTGAGTATTTGAACTGATATGTGGTCGTTATATATTTCTCGGAAATTAGTGACCTTGGTTTGGTGTGCGATGAGTTCATCGAAGTAATAACCAGCATCAGGTGCTGCCGCTGGGGCTTGGAGCCACCTTAGATTCGGAGCGCATGCGATCAGTTCAGGAGTCATAGTGCCGAAAGCTGCATCTGCATCCGCCAGCTCAAGTCTGGCTTCCGCTTCTGTTTCAGGAGCTACGATGTCCCAACCAGGGGCACTGTCGAGAAGTCTCGGAATCCATTCTGCAAAAAGATCTGATTGCGGAGGCAGAAATACAAACTTGTTTATCATGGCATGGTCCTATTTTTATGAATTAGCAATTTGGAACTGCCACAAGCTTTCTGGATGGGCATCACTGTAAATTTTAGCATCGTTAAAGAGTTCGGTATTTGTCGGTATAAACTTGGAAATACCCTTGTATGGTGGACTTGGAATTACATTAATGAAAATCGGTGATTTCGAAATAGATTTGCCCGATCCTCCTCTTCAGGATCCGCACTGCATCGCGATTTTGAAGCCGTGGATCAATGTAGGAAACGTTGGGAAAATCGTGTTAGGCCGCCTCGGCAAAATGTATGGCGCCGAACAAATGGGGCAGCTTGATCGTCCTGGTAAGTTTTACGATTTCACCAGATATAGGCCTGAGATTCGCCTTACAGGTGGGGTTCGTTCGGTACGCGTGCCGAACACAAAAATTAGTTTCGCCCGTCGCCCCAGTTCTAACGATATTGTGCTTTTGGAGTTATTGGAACCACATGCATTTGCCGAGGATTTTAACGATTCAGTTATCGAACTGTTGAAGGCATTGAACGTGACTCGTTACTTACAACTCGGTGGAATGTATGATTCCGTTCCTCATTCTCGTCAGTTACCTGTCACAGGTTCTGCTCGTGGATGGGAGACACTTCCTGAGTTGGAGGATGTCAAGTTGGGGGGGTCGAGATATCAGGGTCCGACTTCTATGACTTCTCAAATTTCAGAGAGAATCCGAACAGATATGCGTTTAGAAACGCTTTCGTTGATGGTTCATCTTCCGCTTTATCTAAAACTTGATGATGACTATTCCGGCAGCGCGCGGATATTAAAAATTCTCGCCGAACTGTACGGTTTTAGTCCTTTGCTGCCCGAAATTGACATGGGTGCGAAACAGTACGATCAAGTTACCCCGGCGATGAAAGATAACCCGGCTCTGAGAGATATGGTGGAGCGTTTCGAGCGAGAGAATGACAATGATCTTCGAGGCGAATCTGATTCAAGCACAGTAGGTTCTGACTCGAGTGCGGATACCGGGGTTATGCTACCTCCGGAAATTGAGCAGTTTTTAAACGATATCTCGCAAACTGATTCAGACTTCGGGAGCGATGATCCAGAGGAGCGAGGTGATTAGTTGGATCGGCATTTTTCGTCAACTACTCTGTCGTTAATAGTCTTTTCACTTACTTTGCTCGGAGTTGCATGCGGTTCTGTCAATGAAAGTCATGAATCCACTTTTGTGAAGATCAATCCAGATCAGGCTGTCAGAGACTTGAGTAGCTTTGATGGCGCGCGTTTCAAATTGGCTAAGGAGTACGATATTTCGGGATTGCCCATGGCGATCGCAGCATATATGGGTTATTTCACTCCACCTGATAGCGAACCAATTCAGTATGAACTACGGATTTATCCTGATCACGTGAGTGCAGTTGAGAAGGGCATTGAGTACGCGGAGGAAGTGACTGGAGCAGAAGCACTGCTTCGAGCTGTTGACGTGCGTTGGGACGAGGGCACAAAAGATCGACGGGGTGGTGGTTTTCATAGACACGGTTTGACTCCGTTGTACGGGGATTACGTAGTTGTAGGTAACGTGATAATGCTGTGTGAAGGGCGTGATTCTGATCAGGCTTTGGGTCGATGCGAGTCGCTACTTTTTGCAGCTGGAATCAGTAAATAACACTATTTGCTCTAATCTGTTGCAACTCGATGTATGGAGATGATATCGAGTTGTTTTAGTTTTGAGTGACTGGCTGGTTGCGTATCCGATTGACCAGATTTAGAGCCTAGATTCTTATAGCTACTTGTTAGTAACTGTTACTCCTGAAAGCTTTTCGACGTAACTTAGGATTGCTGAGTGATCGTCCTTGCCCTGACCCCACTCCATCAGAGCCGCAAGGACCTGTTGGAGGTTGGCTGTAACTTGCAGTGGTAAGTTTAGGGAGTTCGCCGTCTGTACGGCATTGTTGATGTCTTTATAGTGAAGCTCGATGCGGAATCCTGGTGCGAAGTTTCGCTCGAACATCATCGGACCTTTGGCGTTCATGACGTTAGAACCCGCAAGCCCGCCCTTGATGGCATCGAATACAGTTTCGGGATTCACGCCGGCTTTGGTAGCGAGGACGAGAGCTTCGGCAAGGGCGTGTATGTTTGCGCCAACAACGATTTGGTTTGCGAGCTTGGTGACGTTTCCTGCACCGATGGTTCCGCAAAGAACGCTCGATTTGCCAGTGACTTCGAATAGCGGCTTCGCTCGCTCAAAATGGTTGGCATCACCGCCAACCATTATTGCCAGGTCACCTGAGATAGCGAACGGTTCGCCACCAGAAACCGGGGCATCGATGAAACTGACACCTTTCTCTGTGCAGGCGGTGTGAATCTTTTGTGAGTAACTGGGCGCTATCGAAGACATATCGACGATTAAATCACCAGCGGACGCACCTTCCAGCAGTCCGTTTTCACCTAGAACTACTGCTTCAGAATCAGGGCCATCTGGAACCATAACAATTGTGACATCCGATTTAGACGCGACGTCTGCAGACGAAGAGGCAACAGTTGCACCCGATGCGACCAATTCATCCATTGCCGTCTCCGAAAAAGCATCGAAAACGACCAGTGAGTAACCGGCCTTGACCAGATTCTTGGCCATTGGTTTGCCCATGATCCCTAATCCTACGAATCCGATTCGTTCTGTCATTTCTAAATTCCTCTATCTTTTTGTTATCGCATTATGCCGTTGAGTAACTCTTTGTTTGTTGAATATTTGGGAGCGACAGTAACAGATGGTTAGTATGCAGTCGAAGATGGGCGGTGTGGATCGAATTGCATATTCACCGTTATTCATCTTCTTTCCAGAATCGCTCTTCTACGAAGGCGTAATCGGTATTGGCGAATCTGCGTCCGACGTCTTCGATCATTTGAGGGTGCCCACACGCGTAAATACACGTTTCTTTTGGGTCAAATCCGAGTTTGGCAACGTAGTCTTCAACCAGAGTGTTAATTCGACCTTCTGCCCCAGCCCATGGATCATTCCGCGCTTCTGTGGGTCTGGAAACTGAGGGGTAAAATTTTACGAAATCGTGTTCGCTTGCGATCTGTGTCAGCTCTTCATCGTAGCCAAACTCGTCTAGGTAGCTTGCACCTTCTAGTACGTCGAATGTGTAGTCGTCTCGCGTGATTCCTTCTTGAGGCTCCGGCCATTCAGGATCGTTGAGGAATTTTCTAAGAATCGAAAGGTAAGGAACGACTCCGGTTACAGTACCGACAAAAATGTGATGTTTGAATTGTGCTTGTAGTACAAAAATACCCTTTGCACGAGGTCTTAGTGTCATTTCAGCTCCGACCTCGAGATGATCCAATAAAGGAGTTAAATGACCACCCTCAGCGACAGGTACAACTTCAATAAATAGTTCAATCTCTTTTTCATCAGGAGAAGAGACGATCGAATACGGACGTTCGATGCCATCTACTCCTATTGTGCAATATTGACCAGGTTTGAATGAAAATGGCTGCGCCGGCTTGATCCAAAATTTGATCAAGTCTTCGGTTAGTTCTTCTCGTCTCACAAGTTCACATGTTGTGAAGCGACCTCGAATTGTTCGACTGGTATCGTCTGCCATCATGTTCTCCGTACATGTATGAAAATTTCAACAACCAGAATACCCGAAGAGTAGCGTCTCTGAGAAAGCTAGTACGACCTGTTGTGAGGTTGTTTTTTTATCTCACCATATCTATTGCATTTTCGCGGGTCGATGGAAGCCGATGCGATGTTAGACTTCAAATCAATTCGGTCCTTGATAAAGCAACTTATATCTGCCTGAATGTTGATGTGGTATCTAGTCGTCAACGACTGTGTTGGAGCTAAAAATATGGTAGTACGAACATCGGGCATAACACTGCGGCATCGTCATAATTTTGGCGACGAGGTTTATAGGGTGGTTAGGTTCCAAAATTAATAGCTTGCTTGTTGCATCCATTGATCATTTTTAAGGCTAACCACTAACTATGAAAATTTCGATTATCGGTGGTGGTATTGCTGGATGTTCTGCAGCGTACTACCTCTCACGAGATGGCCATGATGTATCTCTATTTGAACGTGATTCTATTGCGTCTCATGCATCAGGTTTCGCACTCGGAGGCATAACCCCATCCTTTGGGGATTCACCAAATGATTCTTACGATGTGTTATCTGACTATTCGATTGGGTTGCATCGAGACTTGGCGAAAGTGTTGAATGGGGGCAACTCGGAGAAGCTTAATTTATTAAAAAAAGCTTCAGTCATATTGGCAACGGAATACTCCGATATGGAACATATGCGGAAAACATATGAATCCTATGCCAAGGATTACGACCATGATATCCGCTGGTTGAGCATGGGTGAGTTAAGCCATGTGGACGCGAGGATTTCACCTGATGTGTTGGGAGGTCTTTACGTTGGTGAAGCTTATGAAACCGATCCCTATAAATTGACACTAAACCTATGGCAAGCTGCTGAGGAGCATGGTGCTAAATTGGTAAACCGAGGTGTAACCGATATTGTTGTAGATGGTGCTCGAGTATCAGGAGTGTTGGCAGGTGGTGAGGAATTCGAGGCAGATGCAATTGTTGTAGCTGCGGGTCCTTGGAGTTCATCACTACTCTTGAATCTTGGAATTAACGCTCCTGTAACTCCATTAAAGGGTCAGATCCTACGCCTTGACGCTCCAGATCCGCCGTTGAAGATCTCTCTTTGGTGGGATACAGATTATGCGACTACTAAACCCGATGGTCTTTTATGGGTTGGTACGACTGAAGAAAAGGTCGGGTTTGATGATCGCACGACATCCGCAGCGCGTGACCGAATTATTCGATCCGCTGTAGAAATTCTTCCATATTTAGATGATGCGGAATTAGTTCAACAGACGGCTTGCCTGAGGCCCATGACACTGGATCGTTTGCCGATTATTGAAGCTGTATCTGAACCTCAAGGTTTGATGATAATTACTGGCGGTGGGCGACATGGAATACTGTTGGGCCCATCAATGGGATTAGCAGCAGCTAATCTTGTAACTGGCTCTGAGTTTTCTGTTGATATAAGGGCTTTCTCGCTGTCAAGATTCTCGTGAAAACAAGAAAATTCCCAAGTAATAAAGTGGGAAATCCACATACTTCACGTTTACCAAATTTCTCAAAACAGTCTGGAGGTTGACAGTATTTCCTCCTTGAAATCTCAGGCCGCCAAGCGTGGTTTTGATATCGGAACAAAAATTGCTCGCCAATTTTTGAAATTATCTTTTAAGTCGCGTCAATATGCATTTGATATAGACCAGAAGGCAATAGAAAAGCCTAAATCGCAATTTGTCGATTTAATGATTGATGAAATTCTTAAAATTCACCAATCAAAACTTCAATTGCCACAGGTCCGGGTGTCTCGCCGTATGCGAGCGACTTTGGGTTCTTATATGCCGTCTCGGAAACAAATTGCCATATCTTCAAGATTACTTGCAATGGGTGATGACGGTGACGTACGTGAAGTAGTTTTGCACGAGGTTGCTCACGCGATCGTTCATGCTCGTTTTGGAAATAAGCCGAGTGCACATGGGCGAGAATTTAAAGCTGTCTGCAAGGAATTGGATATCGAGCCAAAAAGATATGTCGATGTTTTAACTGAAAAGTGGCAAACACAAATTCGTTATGCTGCACGGTGTAACTTTTGTAATTTGCTTGTCGTTAGAAAACGACGCATGCCATTTGCTCGATGTGTTTGTGGGTCAAAGATATACCCCAAATCGTGGCAAGCGATATCAGAGGCTGAGCGAAGCCAAGAGTTCGATTGGGTAATGATCTAGCGTGATTGGGTCTTCAACTTCTTATCATTGTAGAATTTCTATTTGAGTGGTAGTCTGAATGCTAGATAAATAAATAAAGGGCCTTTAAATCCAGTCCAGTGAGGCTGGCAAGGGAACTTGACTAGACATGTGTTTTCGGCGGTTTGCTGTCTCGACGCACGTGCCAATTGTCACTAGAGCGATTCTAAATCCTTGCCGGCGCTGCAAGGATTTTTTTGTGCCATGTTACGAATGGTAAAAACGGAGTCAATTTGGCGAGTGGCAATAATAAAGTCCTTCTAACTGGGGATGGTGTTCGCAGAGCGTTGACGAGGATTTCACATGAAATACTCGAGCAAAATGCTGTACCTGATGATCCAGTTTTGGTTGGGTTGCAAACTCGCGGAGTTCATTTAGCACGTCGTATAGCGGAAAATATTGAACATATAGAAGGCTACAAACCCATAGTTGGATCTCTTGATCCTAGACTATGGCGGGACGACCCTCAGGTTGCTTCAGGTCAACCTCTCATGCCTTCTGACATTCCTACGAATGTAGATGGTCGACTGGTGGTTATAGTTGACGATGTTTTATATACAGGGCGAACTATTCGCGCTGCTATGGAGGCATTGCTAGATTTTGGGCGGGCAAGTCGAATACAACTAGCGGTTTTGGTTGACAGGGGGCATCGTGAACTCCCAATTCGTCCTGATTTTATTGGGAAGAATATTCCCACATCCCGTGGTGAACGTGTGCAAGTTCGAATGCTCGAAATTGACGGGGAGGATGCGGTCTTGATTGGGGAGGAGCATTAATGGCACAACAATCCACCGCGTCCCCCAGTTACCTAGAGCGAGATGCGATTGCATTTCAACCTCGTAGGCATCTTCTTGATGTTGATGATCTCAGCGCTTCTGAAATATCGGGTTTGTTGGATACAGCTGAAGGTATGTTGGAAATTACGGCTAGAGATGTCCGTAAGACACCTGCATTGCGTGGTAAGACGATCATTACTATGTTTTTTGAGAGCAGTACCCGTACTCGTGTTTCATTCGAGCAGGCGGGGAAAATACTCGGGGCTGATGTCATTAACATTACGGCATCTGCTAGTAGTGTTTCTAAGGGTGAGTCTTTGTTGAACACAGTGAAGACCCTGCAAGCGATGCAGATTGACGCGTTGGTTGTACGTCATCCACATTCTGGAGCTCCTTATTTCATTTCGAATCATGTTGACGCTTCAATAGTGAATGCTGGTGATGGAACTCATGCGCATCCGACGCAGTCGATACTAGATCTTTTTACTGTTCGTGCTCATCTAGGAAACCTATCAGGCAAAAAGATAGCGATAATCGGAGACATCTTGTACAGCCGGGTGGCGCGATCAGACATCATAGCGTTTCAAAAGATGGGTGCTGAAGTCGTTGTTTCTTGTCCCAATACGTTACTACCTGATGAATGGCAATTGGGCTCTACATTGGCGGTTGAGTCAGGGTTTGGAGGATTGCGGATAGTGAAATCGGTCGAGGAAGCGGTTGATGGAGCTGATGTGGTAATGCCATTGAGAATTCAAAAAGAACGGCAAGATGCTGGGCACCTGCCAAGTCTGCGCGAATACTCGATGCGTTGGGGTATTAATGCTCAGAAAATGGCTTTAGCAAACGACGCAGCGCTGTTATTGCATCCTGGTCCGATGAATGAAGGCGTGGAAATTTCCAGTGAAGTTGCGCATGGAGCACAGAGCGTTGTCGAGGAGCAAGTTCGTAATGGTGTAGCGGTACGTATGGCAGTTTTATACACGCTCTGCGCTCCAGGAAATTCGATGCCAGTGATCCGAAATGACGGAAGTTCGGAGCCGAATTGATCCCTTACATCGATATAAAAGGAGATGCATTTGGTAGTCAGAAATAAACTGGCAATAACGGGTGGTAGGGTGATAGATCCTGGTGAGGAAATCGATCAGATTTCTGACGTTTTAATTTCTAATGGCAGGATCGAAAAAGTTACTCGGAAGACTGGTGAAAGTAAATTTGATGGATATGAGGTGATTGACGCCACCGGTATGATCATTTCGCCAGGATTTATCGATCTTCATACTCATTTAAGGGACCCTGGGCAGGAGTGGAAAGAAACGATCGCCTCTGGAACTCGTGCTGCTGCCAGTGGGGGATTTACTACAGTCTGCGCCATGCCCAACACCGATCCTGTTCAAGATTCAGCAGGCATTGTTGAAGATGTGATCCGAAGAGCTGCCGTAGATGGCATAGTTAGAGTTCTCCCAATAGGCGCTATTTCGGTGGGTCAACGTGGTAATCAGCTTGCTCCTATGGGGGAACTTGCTGATGCCGGTGTAATTGGTTTCTCTGATGACGGCAATCCTGTCGAAGACGCTAATTTGATGCGCCAAGCTCTTGCTTATTCATCTGAGGTCGGGCTTCCTATCATAAATCATGCTGAAGATAAAAAAATAGCTGCTAGAGGGGTTATGACTGCAGGTTTGGTTGCAACCAGGCTTGGTCTCGCCGGGGCTCCAAATGAGGCTGAAACAGCGATGGTCGCCCGTGATTTATATTTGGCGGAACTAACAGAAACGCAACTTCATATACCGCATATTTCTACAATTGGATCTGTAGAAGTAGTGCGTTCAGCAAAGGATCGTGGAGTGAACGTTACTGCTGAAGTTACGCCTCATCATTTAACCCTTAACGAGGAGTGGGTGTTTGGCCTGAAGGGTGAGGTGCCAGCTAGTGTTGGGTTGCAAAGTTATGACACGAATACGAGAGTCAATCCTCCCTTGCGCAGCAAGGCGGATGTAGGGGCATTAGTTGATGCTTTGCGAGAAGGCGTTATTGACATCATCGCTACGGATCATGCTCCCCATGCTGCGACTGACAAAGTGTGTACCTATAACGAAGCTGCGCCAGGGATAAACGCGCTTGAAACAGCGTTTTCGTCGGTATTTGTTTTAGTAGACAGCGAGAAAATTTCACTGGTGCGACTGATTGAATCGTTAACAACACTTCCTGCATCCATATTAGGACGTGATCTGGGTAGGCTGAGAAAAGGATTCCCTGCTGATGTCACACTTATTGATCCTTTGGCCCGGTGGGTCGTCGATCCGAGTACGTTTGCTTCGAAAAGCGTGAATACACCATTAGCCGGAGTTGAAATGACAGGTCGGGTTGTCCGAACAATATACCAGGGTAAGACTGTGTTTCAGTTTCAACCCGAGGTTAGGAACAGCGGATGAGTGATTCACGTATTGACGCATATTTAATTCTTGAAGATGGTTCAGTATTTCAGGGAGTAAGACTCGGCGCCCAAAAAGATGCGATTGGTGAAGTAGTTTTTAATACCTCTATGACCGGTTACCAGGAAATGCTTACCGACCCTTCTTACGGTGGTCAGATTCTTGTCCCGACTTATCCGATGATTGGGAATTATGGTACGAGTGAGGCAGATGTTGAATCCACACGAGTGCAGGTCACGGGTTTTGTAGTACGTGAGGATTGTGATGCCCCCTCTCATCCCTTATCCGAGGGCACTGTTGACGATTACCTATCCCAGAATGGCATCCCAGGAGTCTCAGGGATAGACACTCGCGCGGTTACTCGAAAACTGCGGTCATCGGGAGTCATGATGGGCATTATTACTTCAAATGGAAGCGTATCCCATGCGATGCAAGTATTGGCAGAGGCTCCTCGCTACGGTGAGTTTGATGTTGTAAGGGATGTGTCCACCGATGAAATATATGCCTGGGAAGGTGATGCGGGGGAACGCTCTCGGGCTTATCGTGATTTGCGCGCTAGGGCTCTCCAAGGGGGAATGGGTCGTGGGGTTAAAGCAACAGTGGCCGGGGGAGATATTCGAGAGGATCTAATTAAGATTGTGGTCAATGATTATGGGGTTAAATTGAACATTCTTCGGTCATTACGGGCCCGAGGTTGTGAGGTCGTTGTCGTCCCAGATGATGCATCGGCGGCAGAAATTTTAAGACAGAAACCTGATGGGGTGATGCTTTCGCCAGGTCCGGGTGATCCTGAATTGCTCGATTGTTCTGTGGATACTGCCAGAGGACTGATAGGCAAGGTTCCGATTATGGGCATCTGTTTGGGGCATCAGGTTATTGCTCGATCATTTGGAGCAGATACATTTAAGTTACATTTTGGGCATCGTGGAGGAAATCAACCGGTTAAGGACCTTGAATCTGGTCGTGTTTATGTCACAGCGCAAAACCATGGTTACGCAGTTGATCCAGAGGGGCTCCCTCCGGAACTGGAAATCAGCCACCTTAATCTGAATGACGACACGGTTGAAGGGCTTCGGCATCGAGATCTGCCGATTATGACCATTCAATATCACTCTGAAGCTTCCCCGGGGCCACATGACAGTGAGTATCTATTCGATCGCTTTTTGAAAATGATTCAAAGTGAAGTGACTACGAAGAATTAGGAATCCCAAGTTTGTACCTATTAGACGAAATAACGCTGTCATGGCGTTTGAAAAGGAGACGGGATTGAAGAGAGTGTTGGTCACTGATTCGCTCGATGAGATGCCTGAAAAAGTACTTGTAATCGGCTCTGGTCCAATAATCATTGGTCAGGCTGCTGAATTTGATTACGCTGGAACTCAGGCCTGTCGTTCTCTCCGTGAGGAGGGAATAGAAGTTGTTTTGGTCAACTCTAATCCGGCAACGATCATGACGGATGAAGACATGGCTGATCGTATCTATATCGAACCATTAACTGTTCCTGTTCTTGAAAGAATTATTGCCAGAGAGCGCCCGGATGGTCTGTTAGGAACTCTTGGTGGTCAGACCGGTCTCAATCTTTTGGTGGATCTTGAGAAGATGGGCATTCTTGAAAAGTATAACGTCAAGACTTTGGGCACTTCTGTGAGTTCAGTCGAAATGGCTGAAGATCGTGAACAATTTCGCGATCTTCTTGAGCGGATTGGTGAACCAGTACTCCCATCGTATGCAGTTGAGTCTATAGATGAAGCCATTGTTGCTGCAGCCAAGATCGGTTATCCCGCAGTCGTACGTCCGGCTTATACGCTTGGTGGCACAGGGGGTGGTATTGCACAAAATGAAAATGAACTTCGCAATATTGCAAGTGGTGGAATTGCGGCTAGCAAAGTTGGGCAGGTGCTAATTGAACGCTCTCTTCTTGGCTGGAAAGAGATTGAGTACGAAGTGATTCGAGACGGCGCGGGCAATGTAATCACGATTTGCAACATGGAAAACCT
>NYZY01000091.1 GCA_002687335.1 Chloroflexota bacterium | reverse complement strand
TGCCTTGCTGATGAACCTTGGGGTGATGGCCTCCATTGCCGGAAAAGCCCCTAAGAATTTTGTGCACTTTGTCCTAGATAACGAGGTGTATGCCACTACTGGTGGACAGCCGGTACCTAATAATAAAAACATCGACTATGCAGGTATGGCGAAGAGCATGGGTTACTCTTCAACATACCATTTCGACGACCTAGAAGAGTTTGCAACGAACGTTCATGGCATCATGAACGACGAGGGGCCTGTTTTCGTTTGGATTAAAATCGAGGCAGAAATCGAAAATATGCCCGTTGGTATGCGTGAGGCACGTCGGTCCCGTTCCCGGTCCGAAACCATTAAGGACCTGCGGACAGAATTGGGTATCAACTAGTCGGTCTACACGCGTGAAATGGGATCAACACTCAACCATTTTTGCGTAAAAATCCAACGCTGGTATTGAAGCATGTGATTCTCATGCTGAACACATTTAACCTCTCAGTTATGGCATTTCTGAAGTTTTTAGATCAGCCTGATTGTTTGGGTTTGGGTGAGCCCCAAATAACAAGGACTTTTAATTTGTTACTACCGATGTTCTTGAAACCGTGATCAACACCGTGCGGTACCAAAATAGAATCTCCGGCCATAACTGAGATTTTTTCATCCTCTGCGTACATGACTGCTTCCCCTTCTAAAAAGTAATAAAACTCTTCCAGTTCCCCATCGTCACCATGGCGATGCATTCCTTCACCGGCGCCAGGCTTCAATTCCCAAATAGCTGCTTTGATAGGCATTTGAAATTGTTTTTCGAATAATTGGCAAACATCAAAAGTCCCTTCCCCATCGTGGTATGCGGGAATTTGAGCAATATTGCTGGAATCTGTTTGTTTGTAATAGTTCATATGAATTTGTTCCATGTGATGTGTTTATAGATGAAGTTACCCTCATGTTCTACTACCGCCCTGCCTTTCACTCCAAGTCAAAGCAATGACGTTGCTGCTTGCCGTGTTTTTCTAAAGGATGTGTTTCAGCAATCCCTCAGTAATCTCTAAGGGATCCATCAGAGTTGAAAACGGGGGCGCGATTAAATGATATTGGCGGGTAATGCTTAACGGCTTCGTCATTAAGTTCAATGCCCAGCCCAGGCTTATCAGGTAACAACAAATAGCCTTTGTCAAACACCAGCGGTTCAGGCACTAGGTCAATTTTTGGAGTTTGAAATTCATCACCTGGGTACTCTTGCACCGGAACGTTGTGAAGGGAGGCATCGAGATGAACGCACGCGGATGTGGCGATAGCGCTCATCGGGTTGTGTGGTATCACACCAACATAGTTGGCTTCTGCAACTGCAGCAATCTTTTTTATTCCACTGATCCCTCCCGCTAGTGAAATATCAGGACGAATAAAAGCAGCAGCTTGTTTTTCAAGCAAATCACTGAACTGATAAAGCGTCTGGAGTCTCTCTCCGGAGGCGATTGGTACCGGAGACCTGCGAGCGAAGTACGCCTGGGCATCGAGATTGTCCGGCTCTATTGGGTCTTCAAAGAAAAAGAGGTTATACGGCTCGCATACCCTAGCCACAAGTAACGCCTCGGACGGGGTTAAGCGATTTACAACATCGATCATCACATCGATATCAGGGCCTACTGCATCTCTGACTGCGGCTACTCGGGATTCGACCATCCTGGCGATCCCGGTGTAGCTCGCTTTTCCGAATTCATCGCCGTTGAAACGACCCAGTGGATAAAAGCGGACTGCCGTATAACCCTCCTCCACTCGTCGCTTTGCATCTTCAGCCAGTTCCATTGCGGTTTCGCCCAAAACATGGACGTAAAGGCGTATGCGTTTTCTAGTGACTCCCCCAAGTAGAGAGTGCACAGGTAGCCCCAATACCTTACCTTTGATATCCCATAAGGCACAATCGATTGCGCCTAGAGCTGCCATCGTGTCAGCACCGCCTCGAAAGAGTTGCCTTCGAAACATGTGCTGCCATAGCATTTCGATATTTAAGGGATTTTTACCTATTAGATACTCTTCCATGTATCTAACCGCAGCAATTACTGCATACGCTGTTCCGCTACCACCAGACCCACCATGAAGCTCGCCTATCCCAGTTAAACCTTCATCGGTCTGGATACGCACCCATCTCCATGCATGAGCCTCTATTGGTTCTAGTCTGGTTATTATCAACACAGTCTCTGCTTAATAATCGAGCTGGTTATTCAACAATTTTGCCGACCGATACCCTCTAATTCGATCACTATCTCAACTGGAGCGTTCCGGGCGACGATCAGAACGAGGTTTTCTGTTCGAGATGTGTTCACTGGTTGGTGATTGGCGTCTGGTGGAACGAAGATGAAGTCCCCAGTGGTGATGTGTTCCTCTTTTTCAAGACCTGATCCAGACAAGAAAACGCCATGTCCGCTCAAAACATAAATTGCTGATTCACAATTCACATGGTAATGGGCGGTGGAACATCGGCCTGGTGGAACGGTTGCAATCGCCATATGTATTCCGGTTGACCCTGTAAGTAGTTCAGATACTCCAGCGAGCCGGTTCATAGCTCCGGAACTGACTTCTACCTCGAGGTGTTCGGGTTTGGTGATTATGATGCTGTTTTCTTTGATGTTCTGGTGAGCCATGGTGTACTTCGACCTCCAAGTACATAAAATTTTTCATTTCGGAAGACTAAATAATTATTTGAAACCTAAATTTAACGATCTGGCGCGTTAATGTCGGTTCAGTTACTTGAACGTGAGAATTGACCTGGCTACCAGTCCCTTGTTCATATCTTCGAAGGCTTCGTTGACCTCCTCTAATGGTCTGTATTTTGTAATTAAGCCGTCTAAGTTCAACCGATTATTTCTATATAAATCTAGAAGCCATTGAAAATCGACTCGAGGTCTGGCCGTCCCGTGATATGCACCAATCAGTCCACGATCCATAAGTAAATCAGAACAATCTATTGAAACTCGAGCGTCAGGAGGCTGAACTCCAACCATTACCGCTGTACCTCCCGGTCTGGTGGATTTAAATGCCTGAGTCAATATTTCAGGGAATCCAACTACTTCAAAAGCGTAATCAACACCGCCTTTAGTGATTTCAAGTATGGCCTCTACTGGGTCATTTTTTGTTGAGTTGATCAGATGAGTCGCACCCATTTCCTTGGATTTTTCAAGCTTAAAATCATTGGTGTCTACTGCAACGATCGTAGATGCGGAGGCAAAGACGGATCCCTGAATCACATTCAGGCCCACTCCACCACATCCAAAAACAGCTACAGACGACCCTTTTTCGACTTTGGCGCGATTAACGACTGTTCCTATTCCAGTTATCACAGCACAACCTATGAGACAAGCTTTTTCGAGAGGAGTGTCGTCAGATACTTTGACCACCGTATCGGCAGGAACAACAGTTTTTTCGGTGTAGGTTCCTACGCCATTGGATTGGTATACGGGCTCACCATTTTTGCTAAATCTATTAGTACCATCAGGCATAGTTACGGTTCGGCCATAAGTTTCGCAAAGAGTTGGAAATCCATTCGTGCAATTTCTACAAAATCCGCACATAGCATCCATCGAAAAAATCACCTTATCACCTGGATTGATCGAAGTGACGCCTGTACCAACTTGTTCTACGATCCCCGAGCCCTCGTGACCCATAACAAGTGGTAACTTTCGGGGCTTGATATGACCGTCTACATAGTGGTAATCGCTATGACATACACCCGCTCCAACCATGTCGACTAGCACTTCTCCATTTTTTGGGCTTTGGAGATCTAATTCATCAATCAACAATGGTTGATGAGGTTCAATCAATATCGCGGATCTCATGTTTCGGTGACCTTTCTTCAACGTTGCAGGAATATTTTTCTCAGGATCATAATTTATTGCAAGGTGGATATTCCACTTGCTGCGCACGTTTCATCTTCTTCGGGAGTGCCACCTCCTACGCCACAGGCTCCTATCACTTCGCCGTCTTTGATGATAGGAATAGCGCCTTGGCCCATCACGAATCGTCCGCCCCACTGTATTTCAAGGGCGCGGAATGTAGGCCTTTTAGACCTTTCTTCTAATTCGCCCGTGGGTTGGCCAAATATCACCGATGCCACAGCTTTCCCTTTACTTCCGTCAATAGCCAGTATTAATGCACCATCCATTTTCTGCATAGTCACCAGATTCAATGTGGAATCTACAACTGAAACCGCAATCTTTATTCCCAACTCCTGCGCCTTGTTTATCGCAGCTTCGCAAATAAGTTTAGATTCTTCTAGTGTTATTTGAGTCATCTATTGCAACCTTGACTAGCAGACTTGAACTGTACACAAACTTTTATACGTGTCCATTTTGGCACGAGGTGCTAGTCAAAACGGATTACTCAGTAAACTGTTAGATCGATTTATATGGAAATGGATTATCGAATGCCCCTGAATGTAGCGCTTGCCGAGCCAGAAATTCCGCAGAACACTGGCAACATTATTCGTTTATGTGCGAATTCCGGATCTAGATTGCATCTTGTAGGACCATTGGGGTTTACCTTAAGCGAGAGAGGGTTACGCCGGGCATCACTAGATTATGCCGACTTGACCGATGTCACTGTCCACAAGACATTCCAGGGATTACTGGATTCGATTGATCACACGCGCATCTTTGCTGCGACTCTGGACGGAAAGATTCCCTATCACGAGATCAATTATCAGGAGGAAGACACCGTAATATTCGGCTCAGAAAGCAGAGGTCTGCCAGTCAGCATTACTTCGAAGTTCAAACCAGAAAAGTGCATCAGAATTCCGATGATGCCATCGAATAGAAGTATCAACCTATCCAATGCAGTTGCGTTAGTGGTGTACGAGATGTGGAGACAACTCTCATTTATTGGCGATGAGTTCCCATTGAAAACTGAGGGTTCTGAAAAGTATTTTTCCTGACAATAATTTGGAATCCGGACTTGAAATCGAACCACAAGTAGACTGGTTTGGTCGTTCAACCATAAACCGGTATTCGATTGGAGGTCCATTTACCCATTTGAATCTAAAGAGTCTCCCAGACTGCCAAGCACTTGGTCCGTTTTCCAAACCTTGGTATATACACGAGCCAATCCTGAAAGGGCAGCTATATGATGTTCCTCCTGGAATGTGGCTGTGGCGTCCTCGACTACTATCACGTTATAACCGCGATCGGCTGCATCTCGACCGGTAGTCTCCACACACATATCAGTTGCTGCTCCGGTTATCACAAGCGTTTCCAAATTTAAATTGTGTAAGAGTTGGTCAATACCGGTTCCGTTGAATGGGCTCGAGGAATTCTTGTCGATAACCAATTCATGTGGCAAGGGTGTGAGTTTCTCAACAATCTGATGCTCAAAACTTCCAGCACTCCACATAGCTGGTCGACTGGTATTGTCTTCTGCATCAGCATCACGTCGTTGTCGTCGCTTTATCATGTCCCTGCTATCAGGCAGAAGTGCTCCATGGCGTGTATAAATGACTTCAAGGTTATGCTTTCGAAATGAATCGATAAGTCGACGAGCATTTGGAATCATTACACGCTGAACACGATGGTCGTAATAATCCCCCATTTCTGGAATGCGGTTATTGAGCATTTCAATAAGCCCTGAGTTTGTATCTGCCAAATAGTTCTGTATATCGATCACGCATAGTGCAGTGCGATCCCAGTTAATATCGAAAGTAGGCCAAGGAAAGACCCAGTCCTGCAACGTCTCGGGGGAGTCTATTTCGAATGAAGCCATTGATGTTAACTTTCTTGTGAGTTTCACTGTTTGCGACCATAAACA
The DNA here is from genome assembly GCA_002687335.1 of Chloroflexota bacterium. Next base: position 827 of record NYZY01000091.1, on the reverse strand, counting down.
AGACCGTAAGGTAAGACAGTATGGCTGAGTCCGCAAATCCTTAGGGTGATATATCGTAAATTAAGTGCCATCGATTCAGACGGTTAATTGACGTGGAGACTATGCATAAAATAATGATTGGCGATATTGCTCCCAATTTCAATTTGGGGGCACAACACGAAAAGGTAATTCAGTTAGAAAACCTCAAGGGAAAGATCGTTGTGATCTTTTTCGTACGGTCGTTATTTTGAAGGCAGTGCCGAACGCGCACGTCCGAGTTCGGGCGAACATTGGATAAATTCCGTCTAGAAAATGCCGAAATAGTGATCGTTGTTCCTGAAAAGCGGGAGAAGGCTCTGAAGTATGCCTTGTCTATGGGTTTCGGAGGTTTTGTAGTTCCGGATAATGAAAAGAAGATCTATCATCGATATGGTCTGGATTCCTCCTTCATGGGAACTATGCAGAAATCTGAAGTGTTTGTAATCGACGCAGGTGGTGAACTTGCTTTTGCACAGGGTCACGGAAGCCCATTACGGCTTCCGAAGGTGATTGAGGTTTTGGATGTAGTCAAATCCCTGGATGCGAAACGCGCGTCGAAAAAATAACTAAGGATTGTGGTCAATGTGGCTACGATTTTGGCAGGTCGACGAATCGGGTTGTAATTGACTATTTTCCTTCCTTGATCAGATCTGCTATTCGTTCGCCAATCACCATAACGGTAACGTTCGTGTTTGCCCTTATGCAATCAGGCATGATCGAAGCATCTGCGACCCTCAGGCGATCCACCCCGTACACCATCCCGAACTGGTCAACGACAGCCATTTCATCATCATGTGGTCCCATTTTTG
>NYZY01000090.1 GCA_002687335.1 Chloroflexota bacterium | reverse complement strand
TTCAAGATTGAAGCCGACCTCCGACAGGCCTATTCCAAGCCTGCCAACCTGCATACCGGTTCGTCCAAGTCGTTTCGTTTCCATGGCCATAAATTAATTACCTTTACCAGCACCGAGTTGAATCGTCTGAGAATTATGCCAAGATATTCTGAATTGCACCTCAAATAACCTACTCCAACAGGTAAGTTAATAATTTATCCGGACTAGCTCGTATGCATTCCGTTACACAGAACAGGGGTAGAAATTGTCGAAACCAAATATCGTTCTTATGGTCGCCGATGACATGGGTTACGGTGATTTCGGCCTCTATTCAGAAGGACGGGTTAATACACCATCACTAGATCAACTTGCATCAGAGTCCTTGCGACTGACCCAGCATTACGCTGGTTCAGCCGTTTGTTCGCCATCCAGGGCTGCATTATTGACAGGCCGTTATCCTATTCGAACCGGCGCTGTCACTCCTCAGGAAGTGCTTGGTTATGACCGTATAGATCTAAGCGAAGCGACCATAGCTGATTCCTTCAAAGCCGCCGGTTACGCAACCGGGATGGTCGGAAAATGGCACAACGGTGCTCTGGATCCAAGGTTTCACCCTAACTCCAGGGGTTTCGACGATTTCGCCGGTTTCAGGGGTGGCTGGGCCGACTACTACCGATGGAATCTTGATCGAAACGGCTCATTTGAAAAATCAGACGGTAGATACCTGACTGACGTTCTGGCAGATGAAGCTGTCACATTCATCCAACGTCACAGGAATGAACCGTTTTTCCTCATGGTTACCTGGAACGCGCCGCACAGTCCGCTGCAGGCACCGGAACAAGTCACGCAAAAATACGTCGATGCAGGTTTTGAACTGGGTATCGCCATTATTTACGCCATGATTGAAGTGATGGACCGGGGGATCGGAAAAGTTCGTCAGGCTCTTGATTCAGCCGGGGTTGCCGACGACACGCTGCTCATGTTTACAAGTGACAACGGCCCAGCTTTCACTCACAGAGACGACCAGATTCCTGAGGGAGTCTCTGCGGACGGGCGAAGATTCAACTGCGGATTCGCTGGCGCCAAAGGATCAGTGTACGAAGGCGGCATCAGGGTGCCAATGATCGCCAGATGGCCCAACGGATTGCCCCAGGATATAGAAAACGACGATCAGATTGTATTCACAGATTGGCTGCCAACGCTAACGTCCCTTGCAAAGATCAAACATGTAGGAAACAAACCCCTGGATGGAATCGATATGTCAGCTTCATTAATGGGAGAACCTCAACATTCCGCGCCGCGCCGCTTCTGGCAATTTAATGGATATTCCCCAATCGGTGCCACCAACGCCGCTGTCAGAGAAGGGCCATGGAAACTTGTGAGGCCTGCATTAGATATCAGCTATGCAACTGACGCTGACCAGACCTTGGCCGACAGGTACACAGAGAAAGACATCGAATACAAGTATCACCCCGAGAATTTCAGTCACGTTTTTGAGTGGCCGGAACCAGAACGGATCGTTCCCAAACCACCTAACCCTGAACTCTATGACATAGGTAACGATCCATTAGAGCAACACGATGTAGCGGCTCAGAATCCTGATATCGCACTTAAGCTACTGAGAAACCTCGAAACCTGGTTCGAAGAGGTGGAATTAGAACGTCAATCACTGGTTAAGTGAAATAGAGAATGCTCTTTGACCCTGATCGTATTTCATGAATTGGAGCTCAGCGAGCTATAGCGTAGGCTTCACCTCGCAGATCAGCACCTGCCGCCAGCGTACCCGTAGCGTGGTTGACTTGAATCCCACAAACGTTGTTCGCTCGTCCGCCATAAAGTGAAAGCCACTCCACGTTATGCCCTCGACGTTCCAGGTCAGTTGCGGTGTTTCGGTCGAAGCGTCGCTCCAGTTCCATCCGCCCGGGGGTATATACATGGGGCCAGAATGAATCGGGAAAACTCCATACAAGAAAGCGTTCAGCCTCTGCCGCCTGTTGCGGTGTCATCTGAAAAACCGCCACATTGAAAAAGTACTGCAGAGTGGCCTGAATCTGTGCATCACCGCCCGGTGTTCCAAACACAGTCCATGGCTTACCGTCTTTGAACCCGAGTAACGCGTTGGGAGTCAGCCGAGGACGCTTCCATGGCGCAATAACAGAAGGATGGTTTTCATCGAGCCAGGATTGGGATCCTCGCGTCGAGGGGGTAAACCCCAGACTTGGAACAACCGTTGTTGCTCCATCGCTGGGTGTAGCGGAAAACATGTTCCCCCATCGATCAATTACAGACGCATAACTCGTATCTGGTTCGGCGTCACCCTCTATCGGTAGTGGAGGCTGATAGGAATAGTCCTGCGGTTCTGAACGGTCTTCAAAAGGCCAAGGATCACCTGCATCAGGCATCGCCGGCGTCGCTCTGGATGTGTCGATATCAGTTCTGCGGCTCTTCGCATACGCCTCGCTCAAAAGACCCCGCATCGGAACATCTATAAAGTCAGGATCACCGTAAAAAGCATCCCTGTCTGAAAAAGATATTTTTAATGCCTCAGCGAGAAGATGAATATAATCAGCGCTGTTATGTCCAAGATCCTTTAAATCATCGCCTGCAAGTAACTGGATCGTCTCCGCAAATACCGGACCCTGGCTCCATGGGCCGTTTGTATACACTTCAAACTCGTTGAATCTACCAATCTCCGGTGGTTCGTGCCCTACTTCAAATTCTTCCATGTCTGACATTGAAAGAAAGCCGCCACCACCTTGAACAAAAGTTACAATCTCCTGAGCAATTTCTCCCTTGTAGAACAATTCCAACGCTGCCTCAATCGCACGTTCACGGCCCAATGCTTTGTTCTTTTTCTCTATATCGATAAGACGTTGAAATGTACTTGCAAGTTGGGGCTGGTGAAGAGTTTCTCCCAGGCGAGGGAGTGAGCCGTTTTCCGAGAAAGCTTCGGTACGGGTAGGCCACTGATCTGATTGCTCATCAAAAGTTGACATCGTATTTGCCAGAACATGGCCTACCGCTATACCGTCGCGGGCATACTCTAGAGCTGGTGTAACTACCTGCTCGAAGGACATAGTTCCGTGCTGGATCAAGGCAGTCATCCATGCAGCAGCTGCTGCAGGCACAACTACCCGTTCAACCCCTTGTGGAATTTTTCCACCACGGGAACGAACAAAATGATCCAATTTCACCGAACGGGGCCACCGCCCGAGTCCGCTGATACTAGAAACGACCCTAGTTTCTGCATCACAAATAAGAATTGGAGCTACACCCCCGAAACTGGTAGAGCCAGGCAGTACCACATTCAGACTAATGCCAGCAGCAACACCCGCATCGGTGGCATTGCCACCCTGCTCAAGAATCCGATAACCGGCAGCGGTAGCGAGGTAATGTCCGGTGGAGACGGCATGTGTATTGCCTGTCAGCGTTGGGCGAAATGATGGAATACCTGTGTTCAACATTGCTCTCCTGCGAAATTTCAGATTTTTGCCAGTATCTGAGTGGCGGTCGCATTATAGGTGAGGGGCGATCTTGTTGATCACAAACTCGGTGCTATCCCAACTTCTTGATTTGCATAGTTTTTATTTTAGAATCAAGGAATATAAAATACTGCTACCTGTCCGTTCAGCACTCGTAACAATAATGCAAATCGACAATCCAATATTTTCCGAAAGCCAAAAATTTCGACAGTGGTATATATGGGTTTTGGTGGCGATCGCTCCGATCATCTTTGTATGGGCCATACTCCAGCAGGTTGTTTTAGGCGTTTCATTTGGCACAAACCCATCAGGGAATGCTGTCCTGATCATCCTCGCCGTTGTCTTTGGTATCGCGTTCCCATTTTTCCTTTATCGTACGGGGCTGGATGTGCAACTAAGCAGCGAAGCGATACATCTGCGTTTTTGGCCATTCCATTTCAAGTCGAGAACTTTCTATTTCAGCGACATCGATAATGCTGAGCCAGTTACATATAGCCCGCTAAAAGATTATGGCGGCTGGGGCATACGTTACGGGGCCAAAGGCAAGGCCTACAACGTAAGCGGAAATCAAGGTGTGATCATCACGTTGGAAACCGGGCAACGTATCTTGATCGGTTCTCAACGTCACGAAGAATTAAGCTCATTGATTAACGATCGACTTTAGCTAAAAATCTAAATACGGTTCTGATTCAATCTGAGTGAACTCGGCTGCAGGATATTTTGCCAGGGCCTCAGTGTCTATATCCGCTCCCCATCCTGGCCCATCAGGAACAGTTGCTAACCCATCTTCAATATTTATCGGATTTGTCAGTACTTCCCTATACCTGTCTATAAAAGAAACAAATATCTCTTGCAAGAAAGCATTAGGGATACTCATGTCGAGATGCAGACTAGCAAGAGTCGAGATCGGTCCGTTCGAATTATGAGGCGCTACAGCTATGTAATGAGTTTCGGCCATATGGGCAATTTTCCGAATTTCGGAAAAACCACCGCTATGACAAATATCGGGTTGAATCAACCCAATACTGTTCGTGGCCAGTAATGGTCGAAACTCCCAGCGGTTATACAACTGCTCCCCTGTCGCGATTGGAATATTCACTGACCTTGCAAATTCTGCCATAGCCTCAACGTTGTCATAGAGAATGGGTTCTTCCAACCAGGCTATATCAAATGGTTCGAGTCTTTTTGCAACCCTGCCTGCACTCCAGACATCAAGCCGGGCACGAATATCTATGCCGATGTCCATATCATTACCGACTGCTTCTCTTACAGCCCGCACCAGTTCCACTCCATGATCTATTTGCTCGGGCGTAGTGACCTGCGGACCTCCGAATGGATAAAATTTCAGCGCTTTCCATCCATCGTTTTTTAGTTCAAGCGCCGCTTTTGCATGAAGCTCAGGAGAGGCCTGTCTGGCAACTGTCTCCGCAGGGACACCCTGAACCGGCTCCGTCAGGCCCTCGAACCAGCCGTTCGCATAAACCTTGACAACGTTTCTGTGTTTTCCTCCAGCAAGTTCCCATACGGGCATTTCATGTGCCTTGGCTTTGATATCCCACAATGCAAGATCAATAGCTGCTATCGCGGACATTGTCACCGGACCCCCACTCCAGGTCACACGTCTGTAAAGAGAGGTCCAGATCCAGTCGATACGGAATGGGTCTTTGCCTTCGAGGAATTTACCGAAATCGAGAATTTCCGCCTCAAGTGCAGCGTCTTTGTACTGCAAGGAACCCTCACCCCAACCCGAAATACCAGCATCAGTATCAATACGAATAAATAACCAATTTGTACCAGCTGTTTTATGGACCGGTGTAGCGGTTCGAAAAACTTTTACATCTGTTATTTTCATTTTGCTTTGGGCTAACCACCAACAGACATGAACTGGATGCAGACGGGTGCAGGTACTTCTATCACTGAGCCGGTAGCTTCCAATGTCCCATCTGCATTCCGCTTGAATGTGACGACAGTACCAGTATCCTGATTTTCAGCCAGCACGAATCTTCCGTCGGGTGTTATCGCAAAGTTTCTGGGTGTTTCACCCCGAGTTTGTTCATGTCCGACATACGTCAACCGTCCGGAAGACGAATCAACTTTATATATAACGAGAGAGTGATGACCTCGATTTGACGCGTATACGTAATTCCCATCAGGCGAGGTGTGGATATCTGCGGTGGTGTTATCGCCCTCCCAGTCGTCAGGAAGCGTCCCTACCGTCTCAATCGGACTCAGTCCACCGTTAGCACTAAGGTCATAGGCAGTGATCGTACAGCCAAGTTCATTCAACACGTATACGAATTTGCCTGAAGGATGAAAAGTGAAGTGCCGCGGGCCCTGACCAGGAACTTCGTCCACTGAAGATTGTTGAGAAGGAGTCAGCTTTCCATTTTCATGGTCGATGTCATAAATGAACACCTTATCCATCCCAAGATCACAAACGTATGCATGTGTGTTCGACTCATCAATATTCACAGAATGTGCATGAGCCTTTTCCTGTCGTTGCGGGTTGATCGACGAGCCTTCATGCTGAATGAATTCCGTCCGTTCACCCAAAGAACCGTCATTATTTATCGGTAATACCGCTACGCTGCCGCCAGCGTAATTAGTCGCAATCACCAGCGAGTCGCTTGCATCAACCATCAAGTGGCATGGACCGGGACCCCCAGTGGATTTTTGATTGATAGGTGTCAACTCACCAGTCGCCTGGTTAATGCTGAATGCAGCACAGGCTCCACTACCGTCCTGATCTCCTACCTCACAGACCGCGTACAAGTGCTCGTTAGAAGGATCCAATGCAAGGAAGGAAGGATTCTCAATACCAGTTGCAAGTGATACCTGTTCGAGCTCGCCGGTATTCCCATTCATTTTGAGTGTGTAAATACCTTCACTACCAAGTCGGGTGTAGGTTCCAACAAACGCAAATAAATCATTAGACATTGTCTATTCTCCTAAAAATAA
>NYZY01000089.1 GCA_002687335.1 Chloroflexota bacterium | reverse complement strand
CTTTGTCGTGGTGCTTTTGCAGGCGTGATTCCAATACTTCGGAATCATAGTCTGGGTCAGCGGTGAATATGTATCCATTGACAATTTTTTTTAGATTTCGTCTACCCATGTACTGTCCGACTGTTGCAATAGAACGTTTTTCTGCTTCTGCTGAGGCAAGGACATAGTCGATGTGTAACGGTAGGGCGGGTTCAGTTCCTCGTATGGTCCAGTGACGCTTTCGTTCAATAGAGTCCCCCCACCTAACAGGGAACTTGATTTTTTTATTGCCCCCTGCTGTTATAGGACGTGACTGCAGTATGTGAATAGTGTCGTTTTTTAGGGCGAATTCGATATCTCTGTGGCTTCCTGTGGCAGTTTTGATTTCCATAGCGGTTTTGGCTAATGCTGTTAGCGTCGAGTCTTTAATAGCCGGGGAACCACGTTTTTCACTTGGAACTCTTACGCGTTTGAGAGTTCCAGCGGTGCGTGGCTTGAACATCCATTCCTTATCGATCACGTTTCTTTTGGTGATTTCCAACGAACGTGTCTCAAGAACGAAAGAATCAGCCTCGGCCTCACCCGATACCACACCCTCGCCAAGACCTAACGCTACATTTATGAGAATATGATCGCTTCCATCCCTTGGGTCACGTGTGAACATGACTCCTGCAGCTTCAGCGTCAATCAAATCCATCACCAGTACGGCCATAGAACCGCTTTGGTGGGCAATTCCTTTTTGCTGACGATAGGAAATGGCCCGTCCTGTGTAATAGGAGGCCCATACATCTCGGATCCGTCTGAGAACGGATTCCAGTGTAGTAGCATCGAGAAATGTCTCGTATATTCCAGCAAACGAGGCATCTTTCAGGTCTTCTGTAGTCGCGGAAGATCGTACTGCCATTGTGGTTTTCGTTGATATTAATCGTGACTTAACGCTTTCGGTTAGACCGACGGGCAATTCTTGTGACGCTAGGATTTCGCAGATAGACTCGGCGGCTTCAAAGGCTGAAGAAGCGTTATCTGTTTCGACTTTTTCGAGAATGTTCGTGATTTCATCAGCTATCGGCCGGATGAAATCATCAAAAACACTGCTCTTAATCGTGAAACATGGCGGGACTTTTATTTTATGTTTGGCTAGTTCCGCAACAGCGGCCGCCTTGCTCCCGACCACTGATGGGTCGAGTGATTCATCCTCGTTGATTTCCACTATGAATTTTGAGATATCGACTGACCGCATAGTGGTAGAACTCACGCTTGGGCCGAAATTAATTGACTGGGTCGAATGTGAAAAGGGCTGGGTCTAAAAGTATTGGAATGAATGGGCCTAGGTTTGGCCTGACTTAGCTGAATCTTACATTGGCGATTGCAACACCGACGAAGATTACTGCGAGCACAATGGTTGTGCGGAACAAAAGCTGCTCAACACCACGACGCGAGCGGAAGGTGCTTGATGCTTCTCCGAATAGAGATGAGCCAGAACCGCGGGCTTGTAGAAGAAGCACAATGATCAGAGTTATTGCAACGATTATAAGTATTATGCTAAAAACGGTTTCCATAAAATTTCCTATGCGCGATAGTAAGTCACTAAATTACTCGATGTGATGTACGGCTACACGCAGCAGCTAACCATATTAAGGCCACAGTAACAATCCCGCCATAGTTAAGCGGACATCAATGAGTGAATGATGGTTTCAGATGTTGTATATATCTGGTTTCATATCAGACTATTTTTCTGACAGTTGTTTTTTGATCATTTGAGTTGCCTGCACCGCATCAGCTTGACCGCGCGTTGCTTTCATAACTTGGCCAATGAGGAACTTCAGAGATGCCTCTGTTCCGCCCAGGTAGTCATTTACTGCCTTTTCATTGTTGGCGATGACTTCATCGATTATCGGGCCGAGTGAGTCTGCACCGGATACCATTCCAAGGCCAAGTAGTTCGATCACTTTTTCGGGTGCTGTGCCTTTGGTGTACATTGCTTCGAACACTTGCTTTGCAGCGTTATTGTTTAACTCTCTTTTGCGAAATTTTTCTACAAGTGCCGCCAGTGATTCAGGGGCTATCTTGGTGTCTGTCATATCGGTAATTTCGTCGATGTTCATAAGGCGCGTCATTTCGCCGTTCAACCAGTTTGAGACTTCTTTAGCAAACTCGTGTTTCAGCTTGTCCGAAGATCCAGAGACACTTTTACATACTGATTCGAAATAGTCGGCTGTCGAGCGCAGGACGGTTAGTAGATTGGCATCGTATTCGCTGAGGCCCCATTCGCTGATAAACCTGTTTTTTCTTGTGATTGGCAATTCGGGCATCTTAGCTTGGGTGCTGGAGATCCATTCTTCGTCTATGACCAACGGAGGGATATCTGGTTCAGGGAAGTAGCGATAGTCATTAGCCTCTTCTTTGCTACGTTGAGAAACGGTTATTCCTTTACCGTCGTCCCAGCCGCGGGTTTCTTGGACAATTCGCTCGCCTGATTCTACCGCTGCTACCTGACGCTCGATTTCGTATTCAACTGCACGTACAACCGCTCTTACGCGATTCATGTTTTTCACTTCAACTTTGGTTGTGAGATTTGTTGATCCGGCAGGTCGGACACTGATGTTGGCGTCGCATCTGAAAGACCCTTCCTCCATGTTGGCAGTGCCTACGCCCAAATATCGTACGATGTGCTGAAGGCTATTAATATATGACTCGACCTGCTCAGGAGTGTGCATATCTGGTTCGGTCACTACCTCCATTAATGGTGTCCCTGCACGGTTTATGTCTAAAAGAGAGTGAACTGTTCCCCCATTTGGACCTTCGACGTGGATGAGTCTTGCAACGTCTTCTTCCATGTGGACCCGGTTGATCCTAACGCGAACAGGTGGATCGATTGGTAGATCGAGGTATCCTTCGTAGCATATTGGTTCGTCCATCTGGGTTATTTGGTAACCCTTCATCAAATCTGGGTAGGTGTAGTTCTTGCGGTCGAACTTAGTTACCCTGGCGATGCTGCAGTTGATGGCCATACCGATCATCATTGCGTATTCAACAGCTGTTTTGTTTACGACTGGAAGCGTCCCAGGCAAGGCCATACTTACTTCATCAACTACCGTATTGGGTTCTGCGGTTTGATAATTGGCGCTTGACGTGCCAAACATTTTGCTGCGTGTCTTCAGCTGGACATGAGTTTCCAGGCCAATTACAGCTTCGTACTTCACGATTTCCCTTTCGGTTTAAAGGATCACTTTTTATGACTTCATATCTGAATATAGCATCGGGTTCGTAGGTGTCTATCGGCATTAAGGGTTTTGGGAGTAAATATTAAGTTGTGATCCTAATTTTACTCATTTGAAATCATGGTATTTAGTGAAAGCGGGTAGGACGATATTTTTTTGCAGGCAAAGCTATAGGTTTTTGCAATTACACCAGTTTTGCTTCTTAGTTACGAAATTCGTTGACGACGGGATTAAGTGGATTTAAAATAAAACCTGACTCTTTTAGTACGGAATAAAAATATCGTTCATAAACCTGAACACTAGTGATTCACTGCTGCTCAGGCTGGACGATTGTCCCAGTGGAGCAGCTTATTGGCGAACCAGAAAACGATTTCACGCGAGTCAGACTTGTCAGGTCAGGAATATCAGTGGGGATTTGTTACTGATGTGGAAACAGACCTGGCTCCCAAGGGTCTTAGTGAAGATATTGTCCGTTTGATTTCATCTAAGAAAGATGAGCCAGCTTGGTTGCTCGAGTGGCGTTTGAAGGCATACCGCCATTGGGTTCAACTGAGCGATAGCGAGGGTGAACCGGACTGGGCAATGATCGATTACCCAAGCATCGATTATCAGGATATCTATTACTACGCTGCACCAAAAGCTGCCACAGAAGCTCCTAAAAGCCTTGATGACGTTGATCCAGAGATGCTTGCTACGTTCGAGAAGCTGGGTATCCCTTTACAGGAACGGGCCAAACTAGCTGGTGTTGCTGTGGACGCTGTGTTTGATTCTGTGTCGGTTGCGACAACAATGGAAGAGCAGTTGGGGGAGCTAGGGATTATTTTTTGTTCCTTCAGTGAGGCCGTGAAAAATCATCCGGAACTGGTTAAGAAATATCTCGGATCGGTGGTGCCTTACACAGATAATTTCTTCGCAACTCTCAATGCTGCGGTGTTTAGCGACGGGTCTTTTGCGTACATACCGCCTGGCGTGAAGTGTCCTATCGAGTTAATGACTTATTTCCGTATAAACACTGAGGGTTCAGGCCAGTTTGAGCGTACGCTGATTGTTGCAGACAAGGGCGCTTATGTATCGTATTTGGAAGGCTGCACGGCGCCATTCCGCAAAACACACCAACTTCATGCTGCGACTGTAGAGCTAGTTGCTTTGGATGATGCTGAAATTAAGTATTCGACGATACAGAATTGGTTCCCTGGGACTCCTGAGGGTGAGGGCGGAGTTTATAACTTTGTTACGAAGCGGGGTCGTGCAGATAAGAACGCCAAGATTTCCTGGACACAAGTCGAAACCGGCTCGGCTATCACGTGGAAGTACCCTAGTGTCATATTACGGGGCGACAACTCAGTTGGTGAATTTTTCTCAGTTGCATTGGCTAACAACCATCAGCAGGCTGACACTGGCACAAAGATGATTCACATAGGGAAGAATACCAAGTCAACGATCGTATCGAAGGGTATTTCCGCTGGCCGGGGCAACAACACTTATCGAGGCCAGGTGCAGATTATGCCCGGTGCCGAGAATGCGGTGAACCACACCCAGTGTGACTCTCTTCTAGTCGGGGACCAGTGTGGTGCCCACACGGTTCCTTATATTGAAGTTCGGAATCCTACTGCACGCCTTGAACATGAGGCGTCAACTTCGAAGGTTAGTGACGATCAGCTTTTTTATCTGATGGCGCGTGGCCTTTCAGAAGAGGAAGCACATCACATGATTATCACCGGCTGGAGCCGGGACGTGATTCGGGAACTTCCGTTTGAATTCGCTCTTGAGGCAGGACAACTTTTGAAAGTGTCACTTGAAGGGGCTGTTGGTTAGCCCTTTGTGTTGTTATCTCGAAATTAAAATCCACTGATCACTTGAAATATTAGATAAATGCTTGAAATACAAAACCTCCACGCGTCTGTACTGGATATAGAAAATTCTGAAATTCTCAAAGGGGTAGACCTAAAAGTAAACAAGGGCGAGGTTCACGCGATTATGGGTCCTAATGGATCTGGTAAAAGCACCCTTGCGAATGTCTTAATGGGTCGTCCTGATTATGAAGTCACAGATGGTGACATCCTTGTCGACGGAGAATCGATAGCCGAACTTCGTCCTGATCAGAGAGCTCATTTGGGCTTGTTTTTGGCTTTTCAGTATCCAGCGGAAATTCCTGGAGTAAGGCCCTGGCAATTCCTAAAGGCAGCTCACGATGCCAAGGCAGAAGCGCGCGGTGAAGAAAAGATGTCAGTGCGTAATTTCACAAAGCTTTTCGACGAAAAAGTCGAGGCTGTCGGGATCAATCCTGATCTCGTAAAGCGCTCCCTCAACGAGGGTTTTTCTGGGGGAGAAAAAAAGCGGAATGAAATGCTTCAACTTGAGGTGCTTCAACCTAGTATGGCTATATTGGACGAGACAGATTCGGGCTTGGATGTCGATGCGTTGCGGATAGTTGCTGAGGGGGTTAACTCGATGCGCTCCCCTGAACGATCTTTTATCGTGGTGACCCATTATCAGAGATTACTCAACTACATTACTCCAGACATAGTTCATATTTTGGTGGATGGGAAAATAGCGCAGACTGGAGGACCTGAATTGGCCCTTGTGGTGGAAAAAGACGGGTACAGGGAGTATTTACCAGCGGCTGGGGCAACTGGCTGATCATGACATTAGCTACTTCGCCCGCGGCAGTCGAAAAATTTTCATCAGCTTACGAAAATGCTGACCAGGCAAAGTCACCAGGGTGGCTGTCCGATACCCGTCAGCAGGCCTGGTCCATTTTTAGTGAGTTGGGCATTCCTGTTAAGAGACGTGGAAACGAGTTGTGGAAATACACGAATCTCACTCCAGTTGCTGAATCTGATTTCGAGTATGACTTATCCGGATCGGTATCGATTGATCAGGTCCGATCGACATCTCCATGGGATGACATCTGGAACATCGCTGTGGTTGTCGACGGTAGATTCAACGCTGATCTTTCTAACTTGACTGAAGATGTTGGTGTCAGCGTCGGGAGCCTTTCGGTCGCGTTCTCTTCTGGTAGTGGTGAGATAGAGTCGCAGTTTGCCAGTCTGGCAGGTCGGGAAGAGTATGCATTCACCGCTTTGAACACTGCGTTCGCGAGTGACGGAGCTTACGTTGCCGTTGCTCCTGGTGTAAAACTAGGAAATCCAGTGCAGGTGATATTTGTCACCTCAGATTCTGCGAAAAGCAGGGCATCCTATCCGAGACTCTTGGTTGATGTTGGTTCCGATAGTTCTATTACTTTGATTGAGACTTACGTTAATCTGTCCCTTTCAAGGCAATTATCGGTTCCTGTCGCTGAGATTTTTGCTGCTAGCGATGCAACGATTCGCCACTATCGAATACAGATGGAAAATGAGAATTCTTTTCATCTAGCCACTACACGTGTAGCTCAAATGGAGGATTCTCAGTTTACTTCCACGAGTTTTGCCGTGGGTTCGTCGATTGCACGCAACGATATTCATACATCTCTTGATGCTCCAGGTGCTAGCTGCACGCTGCATGGACTTTATATGACTAGTGGTCAGCAACAGCAAGATCAGGAGATAAGCACGACTCATGTCAAGCCAGGTTGTACATCTGATCAATTCTATAAAGGCATACTTTCGGGTAATTCTCGCGCGGCATTTAGTGGCAAGGTTGTCGTAAAACGTGATGCACAGAAATCTGATGCTACCCAGAAAGATCTTAACCTTCTGCTATCACGTGGGGCTCGTATTGATGCCAAGCCATCTTTGGAAATTTATGCTGACGATGTGGTTGCAGCGCATGGAGCTACTGCCGGACATGTAGACAGTGACACGCTTTTCTATCTGCAATCCAGAGGTATCGATGAAGAAGCCGCCAAGGCTATATTGATACGGGGGTTTGCCGAGGAGATGATAGACGAGTTCGAACCAGAGTCATTGAACGCTTTTGTGGAGCAAGTGGCAAGCGAACGTATCCCTGTACTTTTAGCTGAGTCAGACACGATAGGTACTACATGAATGACAGTGAGAATCTGATCCATACTTTTGATGTTGAAGATGTCCGAGCAGATTTTCCGATCTTAAATCGAAAAATCAACGGCATGGACCTCGTTTATCTAGATAATGCTGCTACTACGCAGAAGCCACGGCATGTTATTGATGCACTCACGCGATATTACGAAGAGACGAATGCTAACGTGCATCGTGGAGTTCATACCCTTTCCGTCGAGGCGACCGACGCTTATGAATTAGCACGGGAAAAGGTTGCCGGGTTTATAAACGCGCCAAGACCCGAAACGGTCATCTGGACCCGTAATACTAGCGAGTCTTTGAACCTTGTTGCCGCAACCTGGGCAGAGGAGCATGTGGCGAAGGGTGACAACATTGTGATCACCGCCATGGAGCATCATTCAAACATCGTGCCCTGGCAGCAATTAGCGATGAAAAAGCAGGCCGAGTTACGGTATATCGCTGCTGGTAAAGACGGGTTATTGGAAATGTCTAATATCTCCAAGATTATCGACTCGAATACTAAAATTGTTTCGACGACCCATGTTTCCAATGTCCTAGGCACGGTAAATCCTGTGGATGAACTTACTCGCAGGGCGCACGAGGTGGGAGCGGTCGTGCTCGTTGATGCTGCACAGAGCGTTCCTCACATGCCGGTTGACGTGCAGGCTATGGACGTCGACTTTCTGTGTTTTTCTGCACACAAAATGCTGGGTCCGACCGGTATAGGTGTTCTATACGGAAAATATGATCTTTTGAACGATATGTCGCCGTTCATGTTCGGTGGTGACATGATTTTGGAAGTTACATATGAAGATGCCAAGTGGAATGACCTTCCCTATAAATTCGAAGCCGGCACACCTAACATCGCTGACGCTATTGCTACTGGCGCCGCCGTTGATTATCTGAACAATCTGGGGATGGAAAATGTTTGGCGGCACGAGCAGGAATTAACTGCTTATGCCCTGGAGCAGATGTCTGCACTTGCCAGTCTGAAAATCATCGGGCCAAAAGACCCTACACTCCGGGGTGGTGTGATTTCCTTCATGCATGATTCGATCCACCCGCATGATCTCGGCACGGGGTTGGATCAGCTGGGAATAGCGATTCGCACCGGTCACCATTGTGCTATGCCGCTTGTCCGCAGTTATGATGTGGTAGCAGCAGCTCGGGCGAGCTTTTATATCTACAATACCAAGCATGAGATTGATGAACTGGTGAACGGAATCAGTGAAACAGCGGGGTATTTCAATTCATGATGGGTGGCACATCAGGTCTTGGTGACCTCGACGAACTGTACGAGGCGATCATACTCGATCATTACCGCAGCCCGCGCAATTCCGCACCTGTTGATGACCCGGACGTTGATCTTGAAGTGAATAATCCGTTTTGTGGTGATGAATTCCATATTCAACTTAAAGTCTCTGACGGGTCAGTTTCGCAGGTCGGAATCAATGGTCGCG
>NYZY01000088.1 GCA_002687335.1 Chloroflexota bacterium | reverse complement strand
GATTTCAGGATCAACTAGCCCTGTTGGCCGGATGACCTGCTCGACTCGTTGTTCTTCGTGTGTACTTTCGTATGAGCCTGGAGTAGCAGATACGTAGACGATCTGATTTACCCGATCTTCGAATTCTTCAAAGGCAAGAGGTCGATTGTCAATTGCTGAAGGTAACCTGAAACCGTAATCGACAAGATTTGTTTTGCGAGAGATATCACCCTTATACATGCCACGGATTTGTGGCAGGGTTATATGGGATTCATCAATGAAGATGAGGAAATCGTCTGGGAAGTAGTCGAGTAGTGTCCATGGTGCAGAACCGGGGGGGCGCCGTCCTAATGGTCGAGAATAATTCTCTACGCCAGGGCACGATCCCGTCTCTCTAAGCATTTCGAGATCAAAATGAGTTCGTTGTTCAAGTCGTTGCGCTTCTAATAATTTACCGGCAGATCTAAGCTGGTCGAGACGCTCAACGAGCTCTTCCTCGATATCTTTTAAAGCTTCTTTCAATTCATCTTCGGGAGTAACGAAATGCTTACCAGGGAAGATATCGATTTGCTCAAGTTCTGCAAGCACTTCACCTGTCAATGGATCTAACTCAATGATTCGCTCAATCTCGTCACCAAAAAACTGTACTCTCACGGCCAATTCCTCATACGCAGGCATGATTTCCAGCGTGTCACCTCGAAGTCGGAAGCGTCCTCGAATCATTTCCATGTCGTTTCGTTCGTAGTACATGTCGATTAATTTTCGGACGACACGACGAAGCCCAGGTTCTTCTCCCTTTTTTAGACTAAGAACTACAGATCTGTATTCCTCGGGGGACCCTAAACCGTAAATGCAGGACACGCTTGCGACTATCAAAGTGTCGCGTCGCGTTAAGACCGCACGGGTCGCAGCATGGCGTAGTCGGTCGATTTCTTCGTTTACATCGGATTCTTTTTCGATGAACGTGTCAGATTGTGGAATGTAGGCTTCTGGTTGGTAGTAGTCGTAGTAACTAACGAAATACTGAACCGAGTTATTTGGGAAAAAGTCTTGGAATTCCGATGAAAGTTGCGCAGCTAGTGTTTTATTGTGTGCGATAACGAGGGTTGGACGCTGCACCTCCTCTATGATCTTAGCCATTGTGAAAGTTTTACCCGATCCAGTTACACCCAGTAGCGTTTGGTGGTGGAGTTGTCTTTTTAATCCATCCGAAAGCGCCTCTATGGCTGCTGGTTGATCACCGGTTGGCTTGAAACTGGCTTCTATTACAAATTGTCCAGTGGTATTTGGCATGTAGGAATTTTACTCTGTACTGAACCTCGACATGAATTTGATCTATCGGAAATAGTTAGGTTGTTAGGTTTTTATTACTTGTTCGGTTAATGAATCGACTATTTTCCCGAAATTTTGTTTGTTGATCATTTGCGCATTCTGCATGATGTGAGATTATTTGGACTTGCCAAAAAAATAACTGGAGAATTGCGATGGCGAAATTTAAGGTAGTTATAGGCACTGATCATGTTGGGATTCAATACGTCGATGAATTAATTGACACGTTTCCAGAAATCGATTTTATAGCTGCGTATGACCCCATCGAGCATAAAGAGGCGATTCGTGATGCCGATGTCTTTTTCGGGTGGCCTGATGATCAGGCGTTTTCTGCAGCGCGTCAACTAAAATGGATTGCCTGCCCCGGAATGGGAATCGACAAGATTGTCGCTTATAAAAACATCGTTGACTCAAACGTACCCATCACCAATGCTCCTGGAACCCATGTCACGTCGATGGGAGACCACGTCATAGGTGCCATGATCGGTTTGACGCACCGGTTTCAAGAGGCATTTGAAGATCGCAAAAAGAAAATATGGGATACGCAAAAGTATGCCTCCCGTATAACTGAATTAACTGGCACAACGGTTGGTATATTCGGTCTTGGTGCGATCGGAAGGGCGGTTGCAGATCGCGTCGCTGCCTTCGGTACGACGACCTTCGCAATCGATCCGGGCCCATCCAATATTCCTGCTAGCGTACGTGAGTGTTGGAACCTAGATCGAATGGATGATCTCTGTCGAATATCTAACTTTCTGGTGATCGCTGCACCAGTTCTTGAAAACACTCGGAACTCGATTGACGCTCGTCGAATAGCTTTGATGCCTAAAGGAAGTTATATCATCGTTATTTCTCGAGGTGAGATCGTTGATGAAGATGCCATGTGTGATGCGTTGGAATCAGGTCATCTTGCTGGAGCAGCTTTAGATGCCACGGCTGTAGAGCCACTTGATGAAGGATCTAGACTTTGGAGTCTTGACAATGTGATTTTGACTCCTCATTCATCTGCTTTAACTCCTGAGTTATACGAGATGCGGCGTCAAGCATTTAAGGCAAACCTACGAAAATTTTCAGCTGGGGAGCCGCTAGAAAATGTTTGTGATAAAACGGCGGGATTTTAGCGGCAGAGTCATTTGTTGGACCACTCATAGGCCTTCCTCAACAATAGTTATGTGATTGTTAGTTTGGACTCTGTATGCCTCGCTAAGACGACTATTTCTTCACTGTCCTCATTCAATTCATGGCCTTCGAAATCTCCCCACATCTCGAGAATTTCCAGACCAACAAGGTCACATAGGCTAATAACTTGTTCAGGGTGAAGATAGCGGACTAGTACATCTAATTCTTGCCGGCGTAGGGAATTTCCATTTTGGTCAAGTTCTTCAGCTATTTGGGTCCCGTGATTTAATTGTGTGACTGTATCGAAATGATTTTTGGCTGTTAGTACATACCTCCCGCCCTCAGGCTTTTCCACCACTTCGAGTAGAAATTCTTCTTCAGGATCTTCGGCTAGCATCTCGGGGTCAGGGTAGAACAGGTTGAATGCCATTGTCCCTCCTGAAGTGAGGTGGTTTGCAGCACAACATAAAGTACGTAACTGGTCTTCTTCCGTGGTGGCCAACAGCAATGTTCGGGCCGGCATTATTACGATGGGGAATTGGCGTTGCAAGTCGAAATTTCGCATGTCAGCCTGTATCAAATTGAGACTGCCCTTTAGAGGTGCAACCGCTAAAGCTTTTCGTTGGGCGACCTTGAGCATGGGTTCGAACAGATCAATGCCAACTATTTCCATGCCTGCCTGTGCGAGTGGCAAAGAAACTCGCCCGGTTCCTACGCCTATTTCAAGAATAGGCCCTTGTATAGCTTTGCATATACCCTGATAGAAATTGAGTTCAGCAGGATCGGCTCCAGAGTAAAAAATATCGTACCAATCTGCCCAGGCAGAGTAGTTCATTGCCACGATTTGGACATGCCTTTATATACGTCCAACTATTTCCATGAAATGGCGACCGTAAGAACTCATGAATGTCGGGATATGGGTGTAGTGGTACATGATGCCGGTTTGTGTATTTTTTTGCGCTTGCTCCGCTGAGCCTGGTGTGCCCGAAGCGTGGCCTGAGGCATGGATTCTATCGAATACATCCTTGATGGCTTGTACAACATCTGGATGACCATTGTTTCCTGGATGCCCCATTGATTGTGCAAGATCGGTTGGCCCTACGAAAAACACATCAATATTTTGCACGTCCAATATTTCATCAAGATTTTCGACGGCAATCACGTCTTCGATTTGAACACATACCAACATCTCACTGTTTGCGCTTTTGACATACTCTGATACCGGAGATCCCCATCCGAAATCAGCCATTCTTCCGCCACCGAGACCTCGCATTCCTTGCGGGTGATATAGGCACGCATCTACTACTGCACGAGCTTCATCGGCTGTATTGATGTGGGGTACTTGTACGCCCATGGCCCCTCGGTCCAAGTATTTGTTGATCACTGATGGGTCGTTATTCTCAGGGCGGACTATTGGCGTAAGCCCACGAATTTCGGCAGCCATGATCATTGGTCCGATGTTGTCTGCTGTGATTGACCCGTGCTCTGCATCGAGCATCACCCAATCAAAGTTCAGTTCCCCAATCATTTCGACTATCTCTGGTGATGGGAACTGAACGGACACCCCATATGCAGGCTTGCCCGATTTGATGATTTGTTTCATTCGGTTATGGCGAATATGGCTCATAATTTAAGACGCTCCGGTTCAGATCATAACTTGGCACTAGTCGGCCTGCGATTATCCATGTTTTATCAAAAATACTCGCAATGATTGTCGTTTGGTGCACCTAACATTGCCCAATCGGATATTGACATGCCTCCGGCACTGGAAGAGAATTTTTGTCTTCTGGCGAATTCGTTAATCATTCACAATACAGCTTACTGGGTAGTTATCGGTTAATGAATTCAAATAAATTTCACACTACAAACTAAGTTGAACAGGCTGCTTACTCTTGGCACAGCTCGCATCTCGACAAGCAAATCTAGGTACTGAAACAGCGTTCGAGACCCTTGCTAAAGCCAAAGAACTCGAACGCCAAGGTAAATCGATTATTCATCTCGAGATTGGTGAGCCAGATTTCGACACTCCTCTGCATATCCGAGATGCTGCTAAAAAGGCTCTTGATGATGGATTCACTCACTATGGTCCTTCAGCAGGTCAGCTTGAACTTCGTGAGTCTATCGCCAAGCATCAGACAGAACGGCAAGGCTATAAAGTTTCTGCAGATAATGTCATCGTGACACCAGGCGGCAAACCCGTTATGTTCTTCACAATCATGGCTTTGGTTGAAGAGGGTGACGAGGTTATCTACCCGAATCCAGGCTTTCCTATTTACGAATCGATGATTAGGTATATGGGTGGTACTCCAGTACCAATGCAATTGAATGAAGAGACTGGGTATAACGCGGATATTGACGATCTCAAATCGCTTGTGACGCCCCGTACCAAACTCATGATCGTTAATTCACCTAACAATCCTTGTGGAAGTGTCATTCCTGAAACAGATCTTAAACGAATTGCCGAAATCGTACTTGAGAATGACATCGTTGTTATGGCTGACGAAATATATAAGGATATGTATTACGGTGATCAAGAACATGTATCGATAACCAAATTCTCTGGTATGCGTGATCGAACGGTAATCTTAGACGGATTCTCAAAGAGTTATGCGATGACGGGATGGCGCTTGGGGTATGGAGTGTTTCCTGACTTTTTAGTTGAACCTATCGTGCGTCTCATGACTAACAGCGTTTCCTGTACGTCGGTATTTAGTCAAATGGCAGCGATAGCGGCACTGGAAGGGCCTCAGGATTCTGTCTGGATGATGATGGAGGAATTTACCAAACGACGCGATCTCGTTGTTGAAGGCCTGAACTCACTTCCAGGGATAACTTGCCCGGAGCCCAAGGGTGCGTTCTACGCGTTCCCAAATATTCGCGGAACTGGATTGAGTTCCCAGGAGTTCGCTGAAAAGGCAATGTATGACGCTGGGGTTGCCTTATTGGCAGGCACGGCATTCGGCCAATATGGGGATGGGTACGTTCGTATTTCTTTTGCGAACTCTCAGGAGAATTTACAAGAAGCAATCGAACGGTTGCGAACGATTTTGTAAATTCGTACATGTGGATATAAAAAATTATTCCGTGAGTTCGGAAATAATTTCTCCAAGCAGATGATTGACTTGGTCGTCCCCTTGGTCGTCCCCTTGGTCGTCCCCTATGTATTGCGGTCACTTTAGATCGGTTGATATTTTTCATTTATTGGTTGTCAAACAAGGTTTACAACGACCTTTGGCAACTGATTTTTACCTGTGATCGTGTGAATAAGCACAAATGTTCGTAATCAGTTATGGAAAGTGTCCCAATTGCCAGAACACTTGTGCTAATTTTAGGTCCAGCCGATGATGCTGATTGCACTCTCAGATATGGAAAAATAAACATGATTACGAACCTAAATTCAGTTTCTGCACAAAAAACATTGACTCTCAAAGTAGTTGGTGTTGGTGGCGCTGGTTGCTCTTCTTCAGAACGTCTCGCTGCGCTCCTGCCAAATTCCGTAGATGTGCTTAATCTGGATAGGGATATTAAAACTGAAGAACGTATTGGAAATGCTCAATTGCTGTACCTTCCATTAGGAGACGGAGAGCGTTCTGAGATTGATCATTTGTACGCACAATATGTAGAGATGTCAGATCGAGTTCGCTCTTTTATGCAGGGAGCTGATGTCATACTGATCCTCGCTGGCTTAGGTCGCTGGATGGGATCTGTTGTCGCTCCTTTGGTAGCAGAGACAGCTCGTGAATCTGGTGCGCTGACGATATCTTCGGTTAATATGCCGTTTGAGTTTGAAGGTAGGATCAGGACTAACGCGGCGAGAAAGGCTCTCAAACGCTTGCGTAACATCTCAGATACTGTATTAGTTATGAAAAACGATGAACTGTGTAACCCCTACGGAGATAGAGTGCCTGTTCGTGAAGCATTAGAAGATGCGGGTCGTGCTATGACCAATATTGTTCAAGATGTTTTGAACGTGTTATCCGCTTCAGAAAATTGCGCCAAAGAAGTAAAGCGTAATCTCGTTGCTAGTGACGAATCATCAGTAGTTTCAGCCACTGCAACGGGTTTGCATGCAGGGCGGTCCGCAGCTTTACAGGCGTTAGCCGACTATTCGATGATACCTAAAGTGACAAAAAGTGTACTTCTACACATTCAAGGTGGTATTGGATTTTCAGTAGGGCAGGCGGCTGAAGCTTTTAGTGTCGTGCGGGGAGTTGTTGGACCTGATGCCGAAATAAAAATGTCGACTCAACGTGAAATGTCATTCGGACTTGACGTTCGCGTAACGGCTATGTTGATTGGGAATGATACGGAGCCGGCGCGCGAACCATCTGAGCTCAATAACTTCAATGACTTGTCAAGTAAAGCATCATTACTGATTTTCGAAAATCCCACTCCTGTTCGAAGACGTGCCCCAATACTTTTGCCGACCGGTTAAATAAGAAATGTATGAAAAGGTTGGAGCCGATATATTTTCTCGGCCGTCACACATAACGCCGCATGATACGTTCCAATGCGGCGTTTATTCTTGAAGCTAAAAAACGTGTTGGTTGCGGTAGGTAAAACGTACCAATATTTAAAGTGCTGTGGCTGCAGAATCTACTTTTATGCTAGACGTATCGAACATGTAACCGCTGCCCCTCACAGTTTTGATTAACCCCGTGTGTGCCAGGATGGTTTTGAGCTTCTTACGTAGGCGGAATATCGCCACGTCCAAAGCACGTTCAGATGGTCGGGCACCTTCTTCCCAACAGGTGCTCATCAATATCGTTGGTGAGACCGGCATGCCGCTTGAAGAGGCGAGTGCGTGCATGAGGAGAAACTCGGTGGGTGATAGTGAAATTGCGGTGCCTGATAATTCCATTTGACCCAATTCTGCATTAAGTGAGAAGGGTCCGATTGTCAGGTTTTTGATTGTTTTTTCTGGGTTCCTTTTATCGACCTCCGGAGTGTTTGTAACATCGAAAGTCCGAAATCCTTCTTTAAACATGCCGGACGTATTGCTGGATGAAATGATGGACCTGAAGCTCAAAATCAATTCGAGTTGTTCGATTTCGAGTAGAGTCGGCAATGTTGTTTTTTTGTTCAATGCATATACCACCCCAACAGTGTCTAGACCATCGAAAATGGGAGAAACTATGCCCTGGGTGAATCCTGAATGCCTCGCCCATGTCGGAATTGAAACTGCTTCAGGGTGGTTGCTTGACATTACGATTGCTGAGCCTTGTTTGATAGCTGATGCTCCTGGTGAACTCTCTGCTAGAGGCTCAAATTCTGCTTCGATATTATTCAGTTGTCCTTCGTAGCTCCAATGTGAGGGAACCAGGGCACCATGTGCATGTTGTAGATTGAAAATAATAGCTGCGTCGTAATTGGTTGCTGTTCTTGCTGCCACTGCCAATCGGGACTCTGCACTGCTTGCATCATCTCTGTTGAATAATTTGACACCCTGCAGGATTCTGCTTGCGCTAGCTTCTCCTGAAATACGATCTTTAAGTAACCTGATCTGCTCAACCCCCTCTTTATTTTTCCTCGTGAGGATGAGGTAGATAAAAGAACAACCTAAAAGTGTGATTAG
>NYZY01000087.1 GCA_002687335.1 Chloroflexota bacterium | reverse complement strand
TGCCAAGGTAAACATGCAAAGCGCGCCTACCAGGATCAAAAGCAAGTTAGCGAACCGTACTCTGTTTGGGTTTTTCATTTTTTGATTAGAGTGGATTTTGGATTACAGATCACGCGTTGAGTGCGATATCACGTTGATATCTATTGGTTGAGGATACGCTCGAAGAAGCTGCTCTGATGCAACAATAGATACGAAAATGTTTATATACGGATCTAAGGCTTGTCGGGAAGTCCGTTAAGAAAAACTAGTTCTGAATTGACATAACAAGGATAGTGCGACGTTAAGTCATACGAATATGATGTGCCCTATCGCGTTCGCATGGCGTGGTTTAGGCGTTATTAGCAATCAATTTGGTGGATGCCGTGGCATTTGGGATGTTCAACTCTGATTCGACAGCGTTACGTAGATCTTTTATGCCCCAGCCTTTCGTGGCGGATGTCGTGACGACACGATTAAACTGTCCGGTCTCTATGTGCTCAATAACATCGAGACCTAGGGGTTGGTACTCAGTTTCAACCATCAGATCTAATTTGTTCAGGACGAGAATTTTCGGTGTGTCCCCTATCCCCATTTCAGATAATTGCTTAGAAACTACCATGGCTTGTTCAGCTGCGTACGGACTTGACACATCCGTTACTTGAATTAGCAGATCAGCTTCAAGAGCTTCCTCGAGTGTCGCTCGGAAAGCTGCGATAAGAATCGGGGGCAATTTGTGCACAAATCCTACTGTGTCACTGATTGTTGTCTCAATTCCAGATGGCATGTACATCCGACGGGTTGTTGTGTCGAGGGTTGAAAACAACTGATTTCGTTGGATCACTCCGGACGATGTGATCTTGTTGAACAGAGCGGATTTTCCTGCGTTGGTGTAGCCGACAAGTGAAATGATTTTGGATGTTCCGCTGGTTCGCAGTTGTCGTTGCTGATCTCGTTGTGATCGAATTTGAGAGAGTTCTGTTTTTACGCGTGATAATTTACGTCTAACCAACCTACGGTCGGTTTCAATCTGTGTTTCACCTGGCCCCCTAGTGCCGACACCGCCACCAAGTCGTTCAAGATGGGACCATTGTCCTGCCAGTCTTGGTAGTAGATATTCTGTTTGTGCTAATTCGATTTGCAGGCGGCCTTCACGTGATCTAGCTCGCTGAGCAAAAACGTCAAGAATTAAGGCTGTCCGATCGATCACTTTTGCAGACAACTTTTCTTCGAGGATACGTTGCTGGTTTGGTGATAATTCGTCGTCAAAGATGACGGTATCTATATCTTCTTGTTTTACAGCGTGTTTAAGTTCTTCTATTTTCCCTTTGCCAAGGTAAGTGGGCGAAGGTTTGTTCATTGACTGTGTGAATCGTATGACTGGGTTTGCGCCAGCAGCACGAGCTAGCTCTGATAACTCCGCTAGTGAATCTTCCAGTTGCCATATTTCCTCAGAAGTGCGTATGTTCACCCCTACCAAAATCGCCCGCTCTCGGTATGGCCCTGTCGAATATGTACGTTTTTTTGGCATATAGGACTTTTCAGTATCGCTACAATCTCACTGGATGGTTACTAATCTGCACCTCGGATCTGTGAAAGTCTACGGAGTCCTTCGTCTATTTGATCATCAGATATAGTGAGCGAAAGTCGAATATATCCTTCTCCACCTGGTCCGTACCCGTTGCCAGGGGTCACCACCACATTTGCTTCATCCAATAATTTTTGGGCAAATTCGGCGGACGTATATCCGTCTGGTATCGGAGTCCATATATACAGAGCGCCTTTTGGTGCTACAGCTGGAACCCCGATTCTATTAAGTACGGATACAACCTTGTCGCGACGTTTTCTATACACCTCATTATTCACTTCGAGCCATTTTTCTGGTAAATCCAGTGCGGCAATGCCCATTTCTTGGTTAGCCTGCGAGAGACCGGAATCGATATTTGATTTGACTCTCATAAGGGCGTTCACCATATCTGGGTTGCCCGTGGCCATACCAACGCGCCATCCGGTCATGTTGGCTGTTTTAGAGAGGGAATGAAACTCCATCGCAACGTCCATTGCGCCTGCAACTTGCAAAATGCTGGGGGCAACGTATCCGTCGTAGGTGACTTCGGTGTAGGCGGCATCGTGAAGTAGAGCTATATCGAACTCCTTGCAGTAATGTACAGCTTCTTCAAAGAAGCTCATTGGCGCGATTGCCCCTGTGGGATTGTTGGGATAGTTGATCCACAGTGTTTTCGCTTTTTTTGCTATTTCTGTTGGTATTGACGTGAAATCAACTAGGTATTTGTTTTGTTCGCTCAAAGTGGTGAAGTGCGTCTTGCCGCCAGCAAACATCGTTCCGATTTCATAAACAGGATAGGCTGGATCCGGGCTGATCGAAATATCGCCTGGATCGATGAAACATAGAGCGGTATGTGCTATTCCCTCTTTAGCTCCTATTAGGTTTATTACTTCCGTTTCGGGGTTCACATTTACTCCGAATCGGTCTTTGTAGAACTTCGCAACCCGGGTTCTGAATTCGGGGAGGCCTTCGCTTTCCGGGTATCTATGGTTTTCTGGTTTCTTTGATCCCTCGATCAGCGCGTTGAGCACAGGTGCGGGAGTTTGCATATCTGGATCGCCAATACCGAATGAAATTACATCAATGCCCTGTGCTTTTTTAGCAGCTATCGCGCGAGAAATATTCACGAATAGATAAGGGGGGAGATTTTCAACACGTTCAGCAAATTTCATTAAATTAGTTTCCGCATGTTTCTGGGTAGTTGTATTGTTTTGTGGCCAATTTCACCAATCGTAAACCGGAGGCCGGTCCAAGTGTGAGCGGTTGATTGTATCGCTCCTTGCGGCGCAACTAAATTAATCGGGCCATACTCCTGTGAACACTTCAACCGCTGGACCTTCTAAATACGCCTGACCGGTTTCATCCCATGAGATTTTAAGAATCCCGCCATCAACGATCACATCAACTGTGTTATTCACCAAACCATGGGCTCGGGCTGCTGATGCGGCAGCGGTAGAACCAGTACCCGAAGACATTGTTTCGCCGGCGCCACGCTCGAATATTCTGGCTCTAATCTGCGACCGAGTAATTACGTTAACGATCTCAAAATTGACCCTGTTTGGAAATAGCGGATGATGTTCTACGTGAGGACCAATGTCGGTTAGCGGAAAATCCTCTACAGGATCTTCCGTTATGAAAACTGCATGTGGGTTTCCTACTGCCAGGCATGTGATTTTCAAATCGCGACCTCCAGCGCTAATTGGAAAATCTTTTATGATCTCAAGGTCGCCAATTTGGGCTAGATTCACCGGTATTTCGTTCGGAATAAACGTAGGTTCACCCATTGCTACTTTGGCGGCAACCATTTTATCGCCTTGCATAGTTGGCCATACGATCCGCACACCACCGCCGGTTTCAACGGTCATGCCATTGTCGCCGGGTAAAGCAAATTTGCGGTCGATCACAAATTTTGCAAAAAGCCTGATACCGTTTCCGCTCATCTCGGCTTCGGAGCCATCCGGGTTGTAAACCCTCATGCGAATTTGTGCAATATCAGAATCTTGGACCAAAACAATTCCATCTGATCCAACGCCAAATGCGAGAACGCTCATTGCTTTTGAAAGCGCCGCCCAATCCCGATCGATGCCTCGACCATCTATTGCGATGTAATCGTTTCCAGCACCATGCAATTTTGTGAACTCAAGGGTCATGTTTTCTCCAGTTTTTCGGAGGGAAAGTGGTGTACCAACGTATTGATTCTATGGATGAATTGGTTAAACTGCGAATTTGATCAAAAATGAAATATTGACGTTGTATATAGATATAAACCATCTGCATGTACACGGTTTGTTACTTTAGCTCGCACCACTGAAAAACCGCTGAAATGATCGATTGTGTTTTTTGTTTCGGTTCACGCGTCATATCGAACCAGTTAATGCGCTTGTCGTTTTGTTTGAACCAGTTGTTTTGACGTCGTATCAAACGATTGGTCGCAACAGCTGTAAGGCGTATCGCCTCACTTAAGTCGGATTCGCCATTTAAGTGACCAATCATTTGCGGATAACCAATCGCACTAAGAGCGCGATCCTTAGTTGAATACCCCTGATTTAAAAGTGATTCGACCTCTTGTCTCCATCCATTTTTGTCCATTGAATCAAGTCGTTCCTCTATACGAGCGTGTAAATCTGCCCGGTCAATCATCAAACCAACAATATAGTGATCGAACGGTGAATGAGTTGACTTGCTTGGAGTATATGTGGGATTTACTGATCCTGATCGAATTCTTTCAATAGCACGAATTACTCGTCTGGGATTTCGTAGATCGGTTGTTTTTGCCGTAGTTGGCGAAATTTCTAATAGTTGTTGAGCAAGAGGCTCGATACCATCTTGAGCAAATTTGTACTCTAGCTGGGAGCGCAATGATGGATTTGGTTGAATTGCTGGGACGTTCCATCCTTCGATGATTGCCCATACGTATTGGCCAGATCCTCCTACCAAGATCGGTAGTTTCCCTCGATCCAGAATTTCGGTTATGGTTGATCGTGCCTTCTTGAGATATTCCGCGAGGTTGTACTGCTCGTTTGGGGCCAGGAAATCGATAAGATGGTGCGGAATGCCCTTAATCTCGTCTTTCGTTGGTTTAGCGGTCGCTACGTCCATTCCGCGATAAAAAAGTCTCGAGTCTGTATTAATTACTTCTCCACCTAGTTCCAGTGCCAATTCAACTCCAACCGAAGTTTTTCCGGTGGCGGTTGTACCAACCACTGCGATGAGTTTCGGTTTGGATGAGTAATTCACTTGATTGGCCTGAATGTGGTAGCTGCGTTATTTCGAACTCGCTAACCTGATTAGGTTTGAAAACTCCTGCGCGTTTAAACTTGCCCCACCGACTAATGCCCCATCTATATCTGGTTGTTCAAGTAATTTGGCAACGTTTTTTGAATTTACGCTCCCTCCGTAAAGGACACGAACTGAATTGCCTAAATCAGGTGTCAAATGACAAATAACGTTACGGCAAACGGCCGTCATTTCTTGGGCTTGGTCTGCTGTAGCGGCTTCGCCTGTTCCGATTGCCCAAATCGGTTCATAAGCAATAATTAGTGAATTCCAGTTTGAAAATCCTTCAAGGCTAGCTTCGAGTTGCCTTGTGATGAAATTTACTGCTTTTCCGGATTTTCGAATGCTAAGGTCTTCACCGACACACAAGATGGGTGTTATTCCTGCTTTTGACGCGCTAATTGCTTTTTCTGCGACCTGCTCTGATGATTCATCGTTAAACATCCGTCTTTCTGAATGTCCTATGACGACGTGGCTAATCAAGCCTTGCAGCATCGCGGTAGATATTTCTCCTGTGAACGCTCCGTTTTCATTTGCGTTTACGTTTTGTGCTCCTAGTTGAATAGAGGATCCGTTCAACATTTTTGCAATGCTCGTTAACGAAACAAATGGCGGGCAAATGATTTTTTCAACGTTTGTTATGTTGTTGCTGAGATCGAGAATCTGTTTAACCAAGTTGATTCCCGACTCAACATCGGTGTTCATTTTCCAATTGCCAGCTATTACCGGTTTTCGATATTTCATTAGATATTCCTGAGATAATCTTAGCGTGGATGGCTTAACCTGTGGCATCAATCAATGCTGCTACGCCAGGGAGAGTTTTGCCTTCTAAAAACTCGAGTGAAGCTCCCCCACCTGTTGAGACATGCGTGATTTTGTCTCCAAGATTAAGTGATCCTATTATTTCTGCTGTAGATCCGCCCCCGACTACTGAGGTGGCCTTGTTATTGGCGGCGACAGCATTTGCAACTGCAATAGAGCCATTTGCGAATGCAGGCCATTCAAATACACCCATAGGGCCGTTCCATATGATTCTTTTTGCGAGTGAAATGACCTGAGCATACTTTTTAGAAGACCGCGGCCCGATATCTAAGATAAGCTCATCATTAGGTACGTTATTCGATTCCCATATAGATGCAGGTGAAGATTTACTAAATTCACTGGCGGTCAAGACATCTGACGGTAATATAACTTTTGCTCCGTTAGCATTTAGTACATCTTCAGCAGCTAGTAGGTCGGTCTCTGTTACAACCGTTGCCCCACCCGGATTGTTTTGTGCCACGTAAAAGGCTGCGACCATCCCTCCTCCGATGAGGATCGTGTCAACTTTTTTGGATAAGTGATGTAGTACTTGGATTTTGTCAGCGACCTTTGCTCCACCGATAATTGCAACTGTTGCGTCTGTTGAGCTCTCCAGAGATCGACCGAGCACCGTGATCTCACGTTCCATTAACAGTCCCGCGTAAGCTGGTATATGTTTAGCCACTCCAGTGGTAGAGGCATGGGCTCTGTGTGCAGCACCGAAAGCGTCGTTAACAAAAAGATCTGCCAAGGATGCCAGGTGTTTGGAGAAATTCTTGTCGTTTTCTTCCTCGCCGGGTTCAAATCGAAGGTTTTCCAGAAGTGCGAAGTCGCCCGCTCCAAGTTGAGAAACTATTTTGGCGGGTTGCGTTCCATTCGGGCCACCAGCATCGAGGACAGGCCTATTTAGGATTTCTGAAAGCCTATTGCGTATTGGTTGCATCCTCATTTGCTCGACTACCTGTCCAGCTGGACGGCCAAAATGCGAGCAGATCACAACTTTTGCCCCTCCGTTGCTTAGGAGGCATAAGGTTGGTAACGCAGCTCGGATTCGAGAGTCATCAGAGATCACTTCACCGCGCTTTGGTACGTTGAAATCGACCCTCACTAACACCGTTTTACCGGCAAAATCAGCGTTAGTGATGGATCGTTTGTTCATAATAGATGTGTTTTCTCTAGTGCGATCCAACTATTAATTTGGCGCTTTCGATGAGCGAGTTTTTGCTTTCATCTGAGAAGCTAGTTGATTCGATCTCACGAATCGCCTCATTGATCAAACTCTGGACAGTATTTTCGGCAAACGATCTGCTCTCGGTTTCCGAGAGGATTGATGTTACTTCGTCTATATCATCTGGCCCTAGAACACGTTTCATGAAAATTTCTCCTAAACGACGACGGGTAGTAGGAGTGCCATTTTCGATTGCATGAGCTGCAGCGAGTGACTTTTTTTTCGATTGCAGCCTTCCGCGTTGGACTTCGTCTCGTTCGGTATCTTGCTCCGGCCAAAGTGCTCTCAGATCAGTGTTTAAATTTCGCGCAGTACCGATTGCTGTGCCAAATCTAGTCAGTGAATTGAGTAGGTCTTCTGAGGCCGCTGCCGCTATTCCTCCGAGCTTTGCAGCGCAACCGAGCACCGCACCTCGCTTACGTGCCACCATCAACACATCTTCTATATTTACGGCGGCTCGTTCTTGAAAGGAAATATCAAGATACTCCCCTTCGCAAACTTCTAAAGTTGCATTGTCAAGCGTCTCCAGTGCCATGGAAATTAAACGCGGATTCGCCGAAAGGCCGCTGGATTTTCTCTGCTCGAATATGGATATTCGAGCCATTGCATGGATACCATCACCGGCATTAATGGCCTGTGCTGGACCCCAAGACCACCAGATGCTGGCTCGGTTGTTTCTTTCCGTATTCGCATTTTGAACGTCTTCATGAACCAGGATAAAGTTGTGCAAGAGTTCTACTGAGACTGCATATGGCATGGTTGTCTGGTTCTCGCCCCCGGCAGCTTTTGACGTGGCGAGAACGATGTGTCCATGGGATCTGTCCTGATTCGTAACTGGTTCGGGCTCACCGTTCTGATCCACCCAGCCCAAGTGATAGGCCATCATCTTGTAGAGCGGCAATTCTCTTGAATCGACGAATTTCATTAATGCAGACTCAAATTCGTCTGCATCACTAGGTGTAAGTCCTGGCAATATTCCCGTAACTGGCAATAAAAGTCTCCTGCTGAAGATAAATTATTGGCTGGCCAGATTACCGACCACGCCAATTACAATGTTTTTGCCAATAGTATTCTTAATAGATTCAATACTGATTGCGCCTAGCCTCAAAATTGATAATTTACCGTTGGCATAAGAAATGACGGTACTCGGGGCTGTATTTGATCCGCAAGGTGATTCGATACAGAAGTCGATTTTTTCACCGAATTGCTGATCCACATCGCTGGCATTGGCCATAGGAGGTTGGCTAGTCACGTTGCAGCTGGTTCCCGTTATCGGAGTTCCAGAGAGCCTGATCAATTGGCGTGCGAGACTATGGTCTGGAATCCTGAGACCAACGGTCCCTGTTCTCGCTGTTACTGACTCGGGCACCCGCTCCAATGCTGGAACTACTATTGTAAGCGCCCCAGGCCAGAATCTTGATGCGAGATCCATAACTATTTGAGGAAACGTTGTTGCTAATTCAGTGACCATATCTAAGTCACTTATAAGCAATGGGACTGGCGTTCCAGGGTTTCTTCCTTTTACTTCAAAGACGTGTTGCACTGCTCTATTATTCATGCCATCGGCTCCGAGGGCGAAATACGTATCTGTTGGAAATGACACCAAGCTTCCCTGTTTTATTGCTGTAGCTGCGATATTGAGGCTGGAACTGTCTGGTGATAAAAGCATCAAATAATATTAGCGGCTGGAAATGACTTGGTTGGTATTAAAGCAATCAATAAAAACATTCATATTTTCCGTGACTCAGTCGTCGGGGACAGGTAAATTTAGGCAAGAGACATAATTCATGCTGCCATAAGCTTTAATATGCCAAATATTTCGATGTGTCGAATGTGCCAAGCGACCGTAAGAGAATTGTAAAAACTACCGGGGACCAGATGACAGAACAACCAATCAACAGCGGATCTCGGAGAGTTTCCACATCAGATGATATCGAAGTTGGAACTTATCTTGAAATTGCTCAGGCTGATCGAACGACTGGCAGCACCCCTCCTGTCGATGACAGGATGCAAACAATAGTCATTATGGATTTTGGTTCTCAGTACTCACGTTTGATAGCCCGCCGGATACGCGAACTTAATACCTATTGCGAAATACTCCCCCACGATGCTGGCAGCGAAATACTCGACACGCAAGATGTTATAGGGATAATCCTTTCAGGCGGTCCCAACAGTGTCTACGAATCAGGAGCCCCGATGGCACCCTCTTGGGTTTATGAGGCGGGTGTTCCATTGCTGGGTATCTGTTACGGCATGCAGCTGATAGCTCACCAACTCGGTGGGACTGTCGAACCCGGTACACAGCGTGAATATGGACACGCGGTGATTCACAAGGACGGGCAGGACAATGTCCTGTTTGAGGGCTTAGATACGGAGGTGCCTGTGTGGATGAGTCATGGTGACCGTATTGAAGAGTTGCCTCCAGGTTTTCGGGCTATGGCCTATTCCGAGAATTCTCCTATTGCCGTTATGGGTGATGACCGTGGAACATGTTTTGGAATTCAGTTTCATCCGGAAGTCGCTCATACTCCACAAGGTGTCGAGATTCTCCGTAATTTCATCTCTGGTGTTTGCAAGGGCTTGGGTGATTGGACACCTGAGAATTTTGTATCAGATGCGATTGAGCGTATAAAAGAACGCGTTGGAGAAGGCAAGGTGATATGTGCTCTATCAGGCGGCGTTGATTCGACCGTTGTCGCTGCACTTATCCACAAAGCTATTGGCGACCGACTGACATGCATTTTTGTGGATAACGGCCTCATGCGGAAAGGCGAAGCTGACCGAGTTCAAAATGTGTTTGCTAGTCAACTGGGCGTGAATCTTGTGTTCGTTGACGGAACGGAACGATTCCTTAATGCTTTAAAGGGGGTCACTGATCCAGAGATAAAACGGAAAACAATTGGGCAAGAGTTTATTGAGATTTTTGAAGAAGTGGCTGTGGATATAGGGGAAGTTGACTATCTCGCTCAGGGAACCCTGTATCCAGATGTTATCGAGAGTGTAAGCGCCGACTCTAACGCCTCGCATAAAATCAAAACCCACCATAATGTCGGTGGTTTACCGGAGCACATGAATTTGAAATTGGTTGAGCCGCTTCGATATTTGTTCAAGGATGAAGTGCGGCAGGCTGGTATCGAATTGGGCCTAAGCTCTCAGAGCGTTAATCGCCAGCCTTTCCCTGGCCCGGGTCTTGCGATTCGGATTATGGGGGATGTCAATTATGAAAAGCTTGAAATTCTTCGTAACGTTGACTGGATTGTTATCGACGAAATCAAAGCCGATGGACTGTACGACAAGTTATGGCAATCTTTTGCGGTTCTTACGAACACACAGACGGTCGGTGTGATGGGCGATCAGCGAACGTATCAGTACGTAGTGGCAATTCGTGCCGTAACTAGTGCAGATGCCATGACAGCCGATTGGGCTCGACTTCCATACGAAACCCTTGGGAGAATATCGAGTCGGATCGTCAATGAAGTTGAAGAGGTTAATCGAGTTGTTTTGGATATCACGAGCAAGCCTCCTGGGACCATCGAATGGGAATAGTCAAACATAGAATAGTGCGTGAATCAACTTGAACTTATCAGACTTATCAGTAAGGATTAGGGATTAATTGAGGGTCCTTCTAATCGGTTCTGGGGGGCGCGAGCATGCGATGGCGTGGAAGCTCGTACAGAGCCCAAAAATTACTAAGCTGATCATAGCTCCCGGCAATGCTGGGACTGCTGAATTAGGCGAAAACGTAGCTGTGAAGGTGGATGATCTGGATGGCCTTATATCAATTGCGAAAACTCGCTCGATTGACCTTACGATTGTTGGTCCCGAACAGCCTCTTATCGATGGTATTGCAGAGCTTTTCCAAAG
>NYZY01000086.1 GCA_002687335.1 Chloroflexota bacterium | reverse complement strand
GATGGCAGTGGACGCAGGTACTGGTGCTGCTTGGTTGATGGATTCAGATAGCTCTGGACTACGGCGGGTAGTTCCAGCAGATCAACTCCCGGCTAGAATGGCATGGCGTCCAAGGGCATACGGGGATCCTGTAGCCGATCATGACGAAGATGCAGAAAAGCGGATGCTTGTGCGTGGTGACAAACCTGCACCACCTGCAGGCGCGTTGGATACCGCATCAGAATATTCTGCGGTTATTGCCACCGATGCTGGAAATATTACCGTAGAGCTTTATGATGACGAGGCTCCGCTTACCGTAGAGAATTTTATAAATCTAGCGCGTATAGGTTTTTATGATGGTTTGGAGTTTCATCGTGTGATGGAAGGATACCTGTCTCAATCAGGTGATCCTGAACCTACAAATGAATTAGTTGATGGGCCTGGCTATATTTTCAACGACGAATTTAGTCGTGATCTTTTACATGATTCCGTCGGCACGCTCTCAATGGCAAATGCTGGATCTAACACTAATGGGAGTCAATTTTTCATAACGCATGACGTGGCCACGGAACTTGATGCTTTTGAAAGTGGGGTGGCAAAAAATTGTGCTGATGACGCTGTAGCATGTCATTCAGTTTTCGGTCGCGTTACGATTGGGAATGAGATTGTCATGGGTATGACTGAGCGCGATCCTGCCATATCGTCTAAGTCTGGGGTCACAATTGTTTCCATTTCAATAGTGGAAAACTGATTTGTTTTATAAATGCTTCATGACCACATTGTTTGTTTGGAGAATTGATTGTCCTATCGAACTGAGATTCGTAGTCAAATTACTCACCTAGAGTGCTCGCTTTCAGGTGAAACTGTAGACCATAAATATCCTCATCGTTTGAATCCTGAAAACGGAAAGCCATATTTGGCTCGTTATGACCTAGGGAAGGCAGCTGAGACGCTTACCAAAGATGCTCTGGCTGATCGTGAGTCAAATATGTGGCGTTACCGTGAAGTAATGCCGGTTGTCGACCCAGCGAATATTGTGACACTTGGTGAAGGGCATACCCCTCTTCACATAGCTAAACGATTGGGCAAATATCTGGGCATGAAGTCCTTGCTGATCAAAGATGAAGGGGTGAATCCTACAGGTTCGTTCAAGGCGCGTGGATTGTCTGCTGCGGTCTCGAAAGCTCTTGAGCTAGGACAAACTAAATTGACTATGCCCTCTGCTGGCAACGCTGGCGGAGCACTGTCCGCCTATACGGCGGCAGCTGGAATGGAAGCTCATGTTTATATGCCAAAGGATGCTCCTTATGCGAATCAGGTCGAGTGTATAGCCCATGGTGCGGATTTGAATCTTGTTGACGGACTCATTACCGATGCAGGACGTATTTCTGGAAAAGCTGCTGAAGAACGTGGTTTTTTTGATGTTTCGACACTGAAAGAGCCCTATCGAGTTGAAGGCAAGAAGACCATGGGATATGAAATTGTTGAGCAACTTGGATTTCAGATTCCAGATGTTGTGATATATCCAACAGGTGGAGGAACGGGTATCGTCGGCATTTGGAAGGCGCTTGATGAACTGACAGAACTCGGGTGGATTGGCCCAGAACGACCGCGTATGGTGTGTGTGCAGGCTGAAGGATGTGCCCCCTTGGTAGATGCTTACAAAAAGGGGGTTGAGTTTGCTGAGCCGTTCTTGAACCCGTCTACTCTCGCCGCGGGCATGCGGGTGCCAGCTGCTGTGGGTGATTTTTTAGTTATACGAGCCGTGCGACAGAGTGGTGGAACTGCGTTGACTGTAACAGATGACCAGATGATTGATTCGGTCCGTGATATGTCTACATATGAGGGGATATTTCCGGCTCCAGAGGGCGGGGCAACATTGTCTGCACTTCAGATATTGTTAGATTCACATCAAGTCGAGCGTGACGAGCGTGTTGTACTGCTTAATACTGGTTCAGGGATGAAATACCTAGATGTGCTTGGTCCTGCGTTAGGTCTTTGACGCGAGGTTGGATCTAAAATTTCGGAGAATCCCAAGTGGTTACGTGGCTGAGAGTTCCTTCAGGGTAAGCGTTTGCATATTCATCGGCGAGCATACCTAGAATCACTGAGTTGTGTCGCGATCCGTGATGTGGTCGACTTTGGCGAAGCGTACCTTCGTGTTGGAACCCAATGTGTTCAAACATGGTTCGGGCAGCAGTATTGTATTCAGGGACGTCAACCCAAGCGCGGTGTAGACCTAGGTGCTCAAAAATGTGTTCTAGCATTGCCATTACAGATGAGGAACCGTATCCCTGGTGCCATAATGATTTCAACCCGATAAGAACTGACATTTGAGCATCTCCGAGCGGTTCATCGATAGAAAGTTGACCTTCTCCAATGTGCTCTCCGGACGCTGTGTATATTGAGAATATATCGCGATGCGGTTCGTGGTGAGGGTCATGAAACACTTCGTTCCAATCTTCCTCGGTGGCGTCCATCATGTTCTTCGGTTCATATCCCAAGTGAGCTGGATCTCCGTATGTATACCGGCCGAACCAAGTATCAGATACATCTGGGTCATCTAACCATGTTGATAATCTTTGGACGTCTTCTCGCGTCACAGGACGTAACTCGACGACAGAGGGCATATTGTCCACCTCGAATATGTTGGCGCTGCGTCATCCTCAATTCTTGGGACGACCTACGCTCGTCAGGAGCGCTCTTGGCGTATGTTCATGTATTTGAACGAACATGCAGTATATCGTAACTAGAACTTTTGACATTTTAATTAATTGGGAAAATGATTTTTCAAGAGTATGTTATTTTTGTTCGCGCTACCTGATACGATCTGTCTAGTGGGTTTGCCGGTTAGTAGAAAACTAAATTAGTGCTACCCCTTTTTATTGATGAATAGTCTGAGGTGGGAATATGTCTGATCACTGGAAGATGGAAGCTGAAATCGAATATTGCGTTCCATGTGGATACGCTAATTTAGCAGCGAGTATGGTTAGCGAGTTGTTTCAAGCAGCTGGACCAGCGTTAGCTATCTCTCTGAAGCCAGGTCATAGTGGTGCGTTCAAAGTGACAGTCGACGGTCGGGTGCTTTGGGATAAAAAAGAACAGGGCCGCTCACCACACATCATGGAAGTTAAAGACATCAAGGCACAGGTCGCTAATATGATTGAATCAGGTGCTGTGATACAGACTAGTTAATATTTTTTGTATTTCGGGTGTTTGGACCAGAATACTGGAGTTTTCAATGGCTGAAGTCCCCGCGAAAGTGCACGTTGAAATCGAATATTGTGTTCCGTGAGGTTACCATTCAGTGGCTTTCTGGATGGGAAGCGAACTTTATGCAGCAGGTAAGTCCAATGTGGCTATTACTCTCACCCCTGGACAGGCCGGTGTTTTTACAGTCAGCTTAAACGGTGAGATCGAGTTCGATAAGGGCAAATTAGGGAGATACCCTTCTTTACCAGATGCTAAAGAATTACAGGCAAAGCTTGTAAATTTGATCGAAGCCGATTAATTGCTCTACATTCTTAAAGAGTTTGAGAAATAACTTTTAGTTTGTGACTGGTCGATATCGGTCGTATCAGACAGTAATGCACCGCTAACTATGTTGGACATGTTGATTTATGTTCAACATTTTTCTATTGAAAGGTGGAGATCCCGCGTGAAAGCTGCAGTCCTTTTTGAATCGAATAAACCAATGCCAATAGTTGAGCTTGACCAGTCAGAGCCTAAAACTGGTGAGGTGCGAGTTAAGATGTCGGCTGCTGGGGTGTGTGCTTCGGATCATCATGTGATGACTGGTGACAATCCAACTCCAATGCCAATAGTTCTTGGTCATGAAGGTGCGGGGGTCGTTGATACCGTGGGCCCAGGTGTCACTATGGTGAAACAGGGTGATCGTTGCGTTTTATCATTTGTTCCAAGTTGCGGTCACTGTAGATCGTGCCGTACGGGTATCCCCAATATATGTGACACCAATCGAGAAACTGGAACACGTCAATATGACGGCACTTGTCGACTTTATACTTCCGATGGGACTGAAGTACATCAGTTTGCAAAGCTGGGAGTATTTGCTGAATCAGTTGTTATTCCACAGCAGGCGTGCTATCCCATGCCGAATGATGTGCCAATGGAAGTCGCTGCGCTAATTGGGTGTTCTGTTACGACTGGAGTGGGGGGTGTGATAAATCAGCCAAATATGCGCGCGGGAATGACTGTTGCTGTCATCGGAGCCGGCGGTGTAGGCCTGAACGCTATCCAGGGGGCCGCGTTGATGAATGCTTCGCGGGTAATTGCGGTTGATATTCATGATCATAAGCTGGAATTCGCGTACAAGTTTGGAGCTACAGATGTGATCAATGCTAACGATCAGGACGCTGTCGCTGCGATTCAGGAAATGACAGGTGATGGGGTTGATTTCGCTTTTGATACTTTCGGTCACAAACTGACAACTGAACAGGCCTATAAAGCAACTCGTAAAGGTGGCACTACCGTTATTGTGGGATTGGCTCCAGACGGCATGAATGCCGAGATTCCACTTGTTGAATTGGTGCGAAATCAGAAAACCCTTGTCGGTAGTTACTACGGATCAGCAAGTCCTCATGAGACGTTCAGAAAATTACTTAGCTTTTATAAGCAGGGTCGGATAGATGTCGGCGGTATGGTGACTCGCAGATATAAACTTGATGAGATCAACATGGCTTACGAGGCTCTTGAGCGCGCTGAGGACGGCCGCGGGGTGATTATTTTCGATTAGGTTTTAACTTTGATGGTCTTTGAAACAGATGGATTGTTCATTTTTTCACTTGCTGCTAAAAGGGGTGACTGCTATGCTCCAAACTGATCTTTTTTAAGTCGTTGAACAAGTAATTGGCAGTTGATGTTCGAGGATTATTTTCGGCAGTACGCCCTGCTCGCTATATTCGGTCTTGCCGCGGTGTCAGTTCCCGTGGGCATGCTTATGATGAGTTACTTAGCCCAATTCGTACGGGTTAGACCCTCACGTCCATCGCCCGTTAAAGAAAGCGCGTACGAAGGTGGTATGCCTCCCTTCAGTGATCGGCCAGCCCGGTTCAATTTTCGTTACTACCATTACGCGTTACTTTTCGTGGTCTTTGATGTGGAAACTGTGTTCCTGTTCCCCTGGGCAGTTAAATACGGTGTGATGAGCATGCAGTTCGGTTTTGCTGCATTAGTGGCTGTTGGTGTGTTTCTAATAGTCGTGACATTTGCATACGCGTACGCTTGGCGAAAAAGAGCTCTAGAGTGGGTGACAAACTAATGACTGGTCCTAAATTGATAGATCCCTACGGTGCCCCGATGGGCGCAGACCCTAGAGGGCCACTCCAGTCCATTACCTTTGATTTGGATCAAACTGAAGGCGATGCGGTGAATCGGATGAAGTCGACTCATTTAGAGCCGTTTCCGGACCCTGTTTTAGAAGTCCCGGATGAACTTCAGCGCAGCGTGATCATTAGTTCGGTAGATTATCTTCTTAACTGGGCACGTAAATCATCGGTATTTCCTCTGCAATCTGGTCTTGCTTGTTGTTCATTCGAAATGATTAGTGCGGCAATGGCTAGGTTTGATTTGGCTCGATTTGGAATGGAGGCACTGCGGGCTTCACCTCGTCAGGCGGACCTACTGATCGTCGCTGGCACCTTAACCTGGAAAATGGCAGTGCCATTACGCCGTTTATATGACCAGATGGCAGAACCTCGATGGGTTATCTCGATGGGTGTTTGTGCTACTTCGGGCGGACCGTATTATCAAAGCTATTCAGTGGTCCCAGGTGTAAATCACATCATGCCGGTAGATGTTTATGTTCCAGGCTGTCCTCCGCGTCCAGACTCATTGCTGTACGGGATTATGCAACTGCACGACAAGATCCGTCGATACAGCATTACTGGGCAGGCGGCAGGACAGGTATGACCACAGTCTGGAGCGGTAAGGCGCTTGCTGAAGCGATTGAAGAATTTGCCCCTGGATCTATTGAGGGTAGTACCGGAACAGATGTCTGGTTGAAGGCCGAATCTATACCTGTCGTGTGTGAAGGCTTGAAACACCGTCCAGAGTTCAAATTTGATTTGTTAAACAGTCTGACAGCGGTGGACTATATCGATCATTATGAGGTGGTATATCACCTTACTTCACTGCCAATGAATGCATCTGCTGTTTTAAAATCACGTGTTGGTATTGGTAGAACTGAGCCTTCCGTTCCTAGCGTGGTATCGATATGGCGTGGTGCAGACTACCAGGAGCGGGAAGTTTGGGATTTAATGGGCATTAGATTTGACGGACATCCAAACCACAAGCGGATTATGTTGTGGGAAGGGTTTCCTGGGCATCCCTTGAGGAAGGACTACGTCACTTACGATCAATCGATTGTTACTTCGATTCCTGAAATTTCAAAAAATACGGGATCAGACGAATAATGGCAATCAAGACACAGCCAGTTACCGTCAATTTGGGACCCCAGCATCCATCTACCCATGGAGTGTTTAGAATGCGGGTGATGTTCGACGGTGAGGAGATTGTTGACGTCGAGCCGATTTTTGGCTATTTACACCGAGGTTCAGAAAAGCTTGCTGAAGAGCGAACATATACACAGATAGTAACTTTGACCGACCGTATGGATTATGTGTCGTCAATGTTAAATAATCAGGCCTATATTTTGGCCGTGGAAAAGTTGGTAGGCATCGAGCCTTCACCTCGAGGTGTTTGGCTCCGAATGATTGCATCAGAGCTACAGCGGATTGCGAGTCATTTGGTGGCAACAGGATTTCTGCTTCAGGATCTGGGCGCATTAGGGACACCCCTCATATACGCAATGAGGGAAAGAGAAAACATTCTCGACCTGTTCGAAATTATTTGCGGAGCGCGTATTACCAATTCATATTTACGGCCTGGGGGCGTATTTATGGATGCCCCTCCAGAGTTTTGGCCCGCACTTGACCGTGGGTTGAGCGATATTGTCAATACGCTCGATGAACTCGAAGAGTATTTAAGTGGAAACGAAATCGTTTTTTCACGTACTAAGGGAACGGCGGTTCTTTCGCCTGAATTATTGATCAATGCCTCTATAACAGGTCCGATGTTACGTGCCAGCGGTGTCGATTGGGACTTGCGTCATCGTAACCCATACGATTATTACGGAAAGATCAAATTTGAACGGAAATTACATACAGCGTCCGATAATTACGCTCGTTATTGGGTAAGGGTCCAAGAAGCTCGCGAAAGTGTAAAAATTATTCAACAGTGCATTGATCAAATTGAGCCTGGGCTAGTTCGT
Source organism: Chloroflexota bacterium (assembly GCA_002687335.1). Next base: position 3,021 of record NYZY01000086.1, on the reverse strand, counting down.
CCGTCATTTGACGATGTGCCACGACTTTTGCGACCTCCCATTGGCGATGCCTACGCGGCTATTGAGGGCTCAAAAGGTGAACTTGGGTTTTATCTCGTGAGTGATGGTGGGATAGCTCCATATCGAATGCATGTGCGTTCATCTTCTTTGATCAATTTGACCCTGTTGCGCGATATGCTCATCGGAGGTCAATTTGGGGATCTATTTGTAACTTTTGGAAGTGTCGACCTCAATATGGGTGAGGTGGATCGATAATGGATCAGTCTTTCCTGGACAATTCTTTGTGGAGAAATATCTACTGCCTTCTTGCCGGTGATAGTGCAGGGTGTGGAGCGCGTGACTATGCCTCGGGTTTATTGCCCGGAGGTTTGGAGTGGCTTGCGTTTGCAATAACAGCATTGGTGATCATTGGACTGGTAATCAATGGAGTACTAGGCGGAGTTATTGTGCTCATTTGGGGTGAGCGGCGACTCTTTGGCCGTTTTCAATCACGAACCGGACCTAATCGTTGGGGGCCGTTTGGGATGCTTACGTCGGTGGCTGACGCTATCAAGACGATGTTTAAAGAAGACGTGGTACCCGTAGACGCTGATCGTATTCTTTTCAATCTTGCTCCTATTTTGATTGCTACTCCTGCGCTTTTAGTTTTCGCAGTGATTCCATTTGGTATTGGGACCTATGTTGCTGATTTAAATGTCGGTGTATTGTTCATAATGGCTGTTACGTCGTTGACCACCCTTTCTGTTCTTACCGCCGCGTGGTCCTCAGCCAATCGAATAGCTATTCTTTCAGCTCTACGATCGGTTGCATTGCTGATAAGTTACGAAATTCCTATGGCTCTTGCGCTCGTAGGTGTCATCATGCTTGCCGGATCTCTATCGCTTGGCCAGATTGTTCAAGCGCAGGGGATTCCATTTATTCTTGTTCAGCCACTGGCCTTTTTTGTATTTTTTATCGCTGCAATGGCTGAGATGGCACGAGCGCCGTTTGATTTGACGGAGGCTGAATCGGAACTTGCAGCAGGTTATTTAAATGACTATGCAAGTATGAAATTCGGTTTGTTCTTTCTGGCAGAGTTCATGGCTGAAATCAGTACATCTGCAATTATTACCACGTTGTTTCTTTCGGGCTGGAAAGGTTGGGAGCCGATACCGTCTCAGTTCTGGTTCATAGCGAAGTTGACACTAGTTCTTTTCGTCATCATCTGGTTCCGAATGACTCTGCCAAGATTACGTATCGATCAAGTACTTAAATTTGCGTGGAAGGGTCTGTTTGAACTCACGCTGATAAATATTGTTGTCACGGCTATTTTGATAGGAATCTGGCCACAACCTACTACCGCACAATTGTGGATGATGGCGGCGGTTAACTGGCCTGTGGCTATTATTTCGATTTGGCTGGTGAGCAAGTTACTTGGTACTACAAATTATGAGAAAACCACGCCAGATTCAGATTCTCCGGTCTATTCGGTAGCTACTGAATCAATTCCGAAGTCGTCTGTGTACATAACGAATTCGACTGATGTCTCCAGTGTCGAAGCTGTTTCCAAAGAGGGGGGCGCATAATGATTGGGCTTGGGCTACCTCGTGGATTCTTAGTAACGCTAAAGAATTTTGTAAGACCTGCCGTTACAGAACAGTATCCGGATCGTCATGTTGGTTTGTTAGGCGCGGCTAAAGAGGCTGGGATGAACCCTTTCCAGTTTTTGGTAAAAAATCCCGGAAATTCCCTTAAGGCTATAGCGGGACTTGCGACAGTGCCCGTTGCAGTAAAGCAATCACCTCGGTTCCGCGGTAACGAGTTTACATTTTACGAGGATAGGTGCACCGTTTGTGCAAGCTGTGCGAAATACTGTCCATTAGGGATTATCGAGATTGTGAGCGTACCGGGCAAAATTGATGCTCAGGAAGGTGAGAGCTATAAGATTGAGGTATTCGATATCGATATAGGTCGATGTATGTTTTGTGGTTTATGTGTAGAAGCTTGCCCATATGATGCTTTGCACATGGGGACGAAATTTGAGCGTTCGAGTTATATACGTAATGACCTGGTGATTTCTAAAGATGAGTTATTCGAGGCCGAAAAACGGCCGAGCTCGTTCTACCGGCCTCAATTTGAAGAAACAGGATTTGATCCATTTTCTGAAGAAGTCACAGACTTCCATGACGCTGGTAGGCATGAGCGACCGACAGATGAAGATCTGAAAAGAAAATGGGTCGACGAACGATGATGGAAGTTTCAACTTTGACCACACTCGTCTTTTGGGCGGTTTCTGGTATGACTTTGGGGCTAGCGGTCATAGTTGTCACCCAGCGAGATGTCTTTAGGGCTGCAATCGCTCTCGCCGGTTCATTCCTAGGAGTTGGGATTCTTTACTTTGTGCTTAACGCCGAATTTGTTGGTGTAGTGCAAATACTTGTATATGTGGGGGCTATTTCAGTTCTGATGGCATTTGCCGTCATGTTTATTCAGGACATTGCATCCGGTAGTCGGCCTTCCGAAGGCAGACTATTTGCTGTGGTTGTTTCAGTGTTGCTGTTTTCCGCAGTCGTGTTTACCGCATACAACTCCAACTGGTCTTCCATGGAAGAAATAAATGATCCGTTAGCTCTCCATGCTTTGACGGATGGGTATGTGGAAGTGGGCACCGGTACGGATATATCAATACTTAAAGACCCTCCGATAGATTCCGACGCTGTTGTGGTTGAGAACGGTGGGGTTTTGGTTGATAGTACAGGCCCGATCGGTGTGATGTTGATACGTGAGTATATGCTCGCATTTGAAATCATCGGATTGTTACTGGTTGCCACATTGATCGGGGGATTGCTTCTGATGCGTGATCGGGCGCCAGAAAATGAGCCTGAGAACGGAGACGTCTCCGTATGACTATTGAGAGCGTACTCGCGGTTTCCGCAGCACTGTTTGCAATCGGTGCTTATGGGGTGATTTCACGACGAAGCCTGGTGACTGTGATTATGTCGCTTGAATTGATGTTCAACGGAGTCGTAATTGCTGCGGTGG
>NYZY01000085.1 GCA_002687335.1 Chloroflexota bacterium | reverse complement strand
GATACGTATCGACCCGCAATTGCCAAGTCGAATATTCCATCAATATTGTTGGCAGGATCGATTACTCGTCCGCCCTTGAGAAGTAGATCGTACTTAGTAATCGTTGTCATCGAAACCCTCAAATGCACGTGCCTATGTCATTGGACTCGACCATAACTTTGCTGGTCGGCGCCATATTAGCGGTGTGATTAGGAAAAAAGGTGATTACTGCAACCATATGGAACACTTTTTCATCACGTTCACACAGGACTCATCTTTTGTCTGGTGTGTTGTCTACAATTATCGAATCGTGCTTGAAGGCTTAGTGGGTTTCCAAGTGGGGATACCTGCGCACGAGTGATAACGAGAGAAATTATGAAAATTATCGCGATAGAAACATTCGTAGTGGATGCCGGGTGGCGACCGTGGCAATACGTGGCTGTCAGGACTGACGAAGGCATTACCGGGTATGGTGAAATGTCGGACGGAAGAAACCCATATGGAATTGTTGGAGCAGTGACCGATTTTTTACCAATTCTTAAGGGTCAGGATCCACTGGCTGTTGAAAAACGTTATTGGGATATGTATCGATTGGCCAGGCAGTCAACTGGTGGAATTGCTGCCAAGGCTATAGCGGGTCTCGAATTAGCATTATGGGATATCAAGGGCAAGGCACTTGGAGTTCCCGTTTATGCCTTATTTGGTGGACCGACTCGGCAGAGCCAGCAGGTTTACTGGTCGCACTGTGGATCCTCCCGTGTTCGAGCACATGAACTAATCGGTGTTCCGCCACTCGACTCATTGGATGCCGTTACTGAACTAGGCGCCGAAGTTCGCGAAAAGGGATTTAAAGCTCTTAAGACCAACATTAATTATCCAGGGCCAAAACCTCATGGCTACGATGGTGGATTTGGTACCGGAGCAACTGACCAGAACGTTACGTGGCAGACGCTTGACCATGTAGAAAAATACATTACTGCTTTTGAAAACGGTACAAAGGGTCAGATTCAGATTGCTCTTGATCTCAATTTTCACTTTAAGCCTCTGGCAGCACGTCAGATTTGCAACGTTATGGAGCAGTTCAACACCATGTGGGTCGAGGTTGACATGTACGAGCCGGAAGGACTAGCAGAAGTGAAAGCAGGAACCATGGTTCCTATCACTTCAGGTGAAAATCTATTCGGAATCCGTGAATACCGACCCTATTTTGAGAATCGTTCTATGGATAACGTGATGATTGATGTACCGTGGAATGGTTTTGCACGTTCTCGTGATATTGCAATGCTAGCTGAGAGTTATGAACTGAATATTGCTCCGCATAACTATTATTCTCACCTTTCTACGATGCATTCGATTAATTTGTGTGCAACCGTTCCAAATGTACGAATCATGGAAGCTGATATTGATGATGTACCTTGGAAGGATGAAATCACCGGTGGGGTTCTTGATTACACCGGTGGTGAGTTACAGATCCCCACTAAGCCTGGGTGGGGCGTGGATCTTAACGAAGATGTAGCTCGTGCACATGTATGGGAACCAGGCAGGGGTCCGGGGTTTTAAGCGTTGACGATATTGAGAACCTGAACGAAAAGCGGGGGGAGATGTTAGGATCTCTCCTCGTTGATTGTTTCTTTGCTGCAGAGATATAGTAGTAATTGGCAGTCTAGTTCTAAATAATGCATGGTCACGAAACTATTTGGTGAAAATCACTTCAATACGACTACCCAGTCATCTGATGATTTTCTGATGAAGAGATATTTTTATGTATTTATCCATTAACCAGTTACTTGTTCGTCCTAGCGGACAAATTTTTGTTTTCATTGTGTTGATAATTGCCTTAATTGGAATTTCTTGCGGAGAATCTGATGATTCGGTCGTTGAGTCCGATCTTGACCCCGTACAAATCACACTTCCAGACAGCGTTTTCACTGCCGACGATGTAGCTGCTGTGGGATGGAAAAAGTCGAAAGAACTTTCGCCTGAAACGTTACCTGGGGCAACTAGTGTTTGGTATGGGTTTTATCAGCAGCGCGATGTTGAAGTACGCGTGTATGAATCGCATGACGAAGCGATTAGCTTAGGTCAGGATCTCGCGGATACGTCGACTGGACGACGCAAGCCGAGTTCAATGATTGACTCAGGTGCCATCACTAATGCACAAACCAACACCCGGACCAGTTACTTGTCGTATGCGATTGTAGGTAACTTGATTCTGCTGTGCGAGATAAAAATCGAAGACTGCCAGCCTTTGCTCGACGGTATTGGGCAATAGAATTTTGATTGCGTGTATACGCTGATCGGTAATATTGTGATGCCCTGTAATAGGATGGCGGGAAGTGGTTTGTTTCGTCATACCAACTGTTGTGAGATAGAGGGTTCGTTAACTAGGTATGCCGAATCACAAGGGTTCAATTAATGCTTGACCGTTCTTGTTATTCAGGGCGTTGAAGTATGTAACTTATGGGGGCGAGGATTTTTTATGATCTATGAATTTCGGACATATGACCTTAAACCTAGGACTCTTGGACAGTACGATGCCACATTAAAGAAATCACTGGCCTCAGGCAGGTTGGAGCATTCAAGACTTTTCGGGTATTGGCACTCTGAATTTGGCCTGCTGAACCAAGCCCTTCACATCTGGCCTTACGACGATCTCCAGCAACGGACAGAGGTTCGTGAGGAGGTTAACAGCATAGATTTTTGGCCACCTGCTACAGCAGATTTATTAGTTGCCCAAAATACTGAGATTTACTTTCCAGCACCGTTTAATGATGAGGCCATAACAGGTGATCATGGTCCTTATTATGAGTTGCGTACATATACATATGCGACAGGTGATACACCAAAAGTGATCGAAGCCTGGTCAAAGGCCATACAAGAACGTCGGAAGCATTCGGCGTTCATCGGAGCGTGGTTTTCGGAATTGGGGGATCTTAATAAGTGGGCCCACATGTGGGCTTACAAATCACTTGATGAGCGAACCAAGGTACGCTCAGACATGATAGAGCGAAAGATCTGGCCACCAGCAGATAATCCCGTACCAATTACGCAGGCGAATAAATTATTTCTGCCTTTCTCTTTTAGCCCGCTGTCATGAGTCAAACCTATTTACTTCTTTGATTCGACTTTAAGGATTCGGTCGGGTATAACCAGCGGTTGAGTGTGCAGTCCAAAGCTGGTCGATTACCTTTCGAAGTTCATCTTTGGATTCGTCTGACACATTGCAGGTTGCCGCTATGTAGCAATTTCGTGCGTACCTGCCTTGGATATCGTAAAGCTCGTTGCAAGCCTGGTCGATCGTTTCTGCATATACAGCATCTGCCATTTTTCCAATTGCTTCTTGAGCACAAACGCCAAATCTGTAATTGCCTATCTCCCATTCGAGGGGTCCAGTTGCATTTAGCATCACCGTACTTTGCTCTACTAGATAGGGGGCGACATACTCATCTTCCAAATTGTCTATATCGTCATACACTGAACTCATATTGGTTGTTAAATCGTGTTCCGCGGTGATGTCACCAATGCCTTCTTGAGCAGTGTAGAAGACCTTGACCATACCCGGTGATAGCGCTATCAGCCCTATCACTACTGCAATTAAGATTGTTCGCTTCGAGGGGTTAGTGATTGCCCTTTTTAAGCGTTCTGAACGTGAGTTATCTTCTTCGTATGATAGGCCCATGATGTACCCCGTTCGAAAATGATCTCTAGTTTAGTTGCTAACTATGGCCAGGCTCAGTAATCGTTTAGTTGAAAGTTATGGGTGAGTTTATAGGAGAATAAATCGGAGATCTCTTTATTTTTGTGGCAGGGTTTTCAAATTCGGCAACTTAAATATTTGCGATGGTGAGACAAGAATTGTTTGGTGTGCAAAATGGCGTTGCTTACATTTTATTAATTTGACATAGCATGTCGTTATGTTCATCCTGCACGGATCCGCCAGTTTGGATGTGAATTTCTAACCTGAAGAATGAGTTGTAAGTATTTTTGATGACAATACAACGGATTATGTATTTGAATACGACGTCGCGAAGCCTTCGAGCTTCGGTGGTTGGATTTGCGATTCACGAGCCTGTCGACTCAGATCCTCCGCAGATTGAAGTCGGTGTTGAAATGCCTTATGAAACGGTTCATAGCGCGATTCTTGATGGTTGGAGGGTCGTTAGCTTTCCTGCCCAGCGTGGCGACGAAGATCCTGAGGCCGTGGGAGTGTTCGGATACGAGTTTATTCTCGAGCAAATGGTGGAAATTGATGCATAATCATTGCCCGTCCAACTTGCTGAACGATGACCAAATAACTTCTTTCATCATTAATGGGTACCACATCGTTCATCCAGAACTGCAGACGGGGTTTAATGAAAAAATCTGTGACAGTCTTCGCTCCATGCCAGAGAACCCCGGCGAACATATCGTTGAGACCCTGCCTGCGATCTCAGTAGTGCTAGAGCATCCGGCGGTAGTTGGGGCTCTGACGAGTCTTCTGGGTTCGAAATATGTTAGAGACCCCGGCGGACACATTCATATGAATCCTCCTCGCACTCGTGCACAACCTTGGCATCAGGATGAGAGATTTGGAAGAGGGCATCAAGATCGAGATATCGACCACGTCAAGCACCTAATGATGATGTACTACCCGCAGGATGTGACCGATGATATGGGTCCTACAGTTTTGTTACCAGGGAGTCAAAGACGAATCGCCGCTCCGGAAACCATGGTTACGCTCGTGAATTTGCGCGGTCAGGTATTTTCGACTCTCGAAGCTGGTTCTGTTCTTTTGACCCATTACGATATCTGGCATGCTGGTACCGGGAATCGAAGTGATCGCGTCAGGTACATGATCAAACTTCCATTTTCAAGAACTGAAGAAAATATTGAACCTTCGTGGGATCATGATATAGAAAATATTCCGGAGGTTCGGATGCGCCTAGACAGTGAGCACCCTTCAACGCTTTCACGAAATGAGTATGAAACCGACCACGGTCTTCGTGTTAGGACTTGGAACAATATGGCGGGAAGTGCGGCTATGCCTCTCCGGTCGGAGGCTCACCTGGGAGGTCCATGGCCCGAATCTGGTGGTGCTACGACCGCATCGCGTAGACGAAGAGATAACCCATAATTATTTCGGATACCCAAACGGTAGAAATGCAGAGGCTAAGTAGATGTCAGACGAAATAGAGAATCAGGAATATGGATTACCTCGCTCTGGACATGAAACGCGTATTGACGGTCCGGTTGTACTAGGCGAAGGTGAATTTCAATACGAGATATCAGGAGAAAACTGGGGGCATCTGCCAGACGGGTGGAACTATCGAGAAGCGACAGCGGTTGCTGTAGATGAACAGGACCGGGTCTATGTATTTAATCGAGGCACCTGTCCAATCGTCATATTTGATCAGAATGGGAACATGTTAGATAGCTGGGGGCAGGGGATTTTCAATAACCCTCATGGGATATCTCTTGATTTGGACGGTAATTTATTTTGCGTGGATAGTGGGGACAGTACGGTCAGGAAATTCACTCCTGAGGGCGACCTGCTGATGATCATAGGAGAAGCTAATCAACCTTCTCCGCCGATGAGTGGAAATCCTTTCAACGCACCGACGCATGTAGCTACTGACCCCATTTCCGGTGAGATTTATGTGGCGGATGGTTATTCAAACGCGCGAGTACACAAGTTTTCCCCTGGTGGTGAGCTTATGTTTTCATGGGGTGAGTCCGGGACAGATGAAGGTCAGTTTAATATTGTTCACAATATTGCGACTGATAGTTCTGGTCAGGTTTATGTTGCGGATCGTGAGAATCACCGGATTCAGATATTTGGCCCAGATGGTCAATATCGAAATCAATGGGTGAATTTATCCAGAGCAGCGACCATATACGTTGACACTCGCCATGAACGTGATCTGGTGTACATAGGTGAGTACTTCGGCGGCATTGGGACTAATCATATAGCGACCGATCTTGGCCCACGCGTAACGATAATGGACACAGACGGTAGGGTTGTGGGAAGAGTTGGAACTGAGAGTTACGGTTCCCAGCCAGGACGTTTTTTCTCACCCCACGGGATTGCAGTGGATTCTGCGGGCAACATTTACGTAGCCGAAGTATCTCATAGCGACTACGGACGGATCTGGGGGGTTTCGGACGAACTGCGTTCAATGCAGAAGATGGTGAGATTGACTTGATCGTGCCAAGTATGTACCCGGCTTTTGATCAGACTTTCTGAATTATCTTTTTTTGGATCGTTTAAAACGATGAAGGTTCGGTTTCGTATTGTTCGGTGAGTCTCGATTCATGGCGTCGACGAATCCCATGGTGCTTTTAATCGTTGGTTTTGCAGTCCCAATTATGAAAAATTGTTTGATTGGCGTCGAATCGCTTACACATCACTTCAAGTGCCTGGCGGTTGTTGTCTACTAAAATTACCTTACGTCCCTCGGCCAATGCTGCGACGCCAGTTGTACCGCTTCCCGCGAAATAATCCAAGATGACGTCTCCCGGATTGGAGTGAACCTGAATTATTCGATTGATGATCCCAAGTGGTTTTTGCGTTGGGTAGCCAGTTTTTTCTTTTCCGTTGGGACTGACAATTGTGTGCCACCAAGAATCCGTCGGTGTTTTGCCTTTTGCTGCCTTTTCTGGCCCGACTAGACCTGGCGCCATATAGGGGATCCTATCGATATCGTCGTAACGGTAGGTGAAGTTTTTGGGATCTTTTGCGTACCACAGGATATTGTCATGCTTGGCTGACCATCTGCTTTTGCTTCGTCCGCCATAGTCGTAGGACCAGATAATTTCGTTAATGAATGATTCTCGTCCAAATACTTCGTCACACATCACCTTGGCGTAGTGAATCTCTCTGTAATCCAGATGCAGAAAAAAACTGCCGTCTGAGGTTAGAACTCGTTCTGTCTGTTCTATTCGATTTCGTAGAAACCTGATGTAATCATCATAGATATCGAAGAAACTCTGTTCCCCTATGACTTTGGTTTTATATGTGTGACCCTTGAAACCTATTCGGTCTCCATCTTCAGATCTAACGGTTTCGATTCTCTTTCTGGATTGTATTTTTCCAGTGTTGAACGGCGGGTCAACGTAAACGAGATTTATCGATCCAGACTCCATCTCTTTCAGGACATCCATATTGTCGCCGAAATAGATATTTGCGTGATTAGAGTCCATGGTTCTCCAGGAGATGAGGATTATTACTCATAATGCTGCCAGAAAGGCTATTACACTCTCATTCATATTGAGGCCATCAGAGGGTTAATTGTTCCCGAGTCACCGTGGTTTGCGATTCATGCCTTTGGTGGTTAATGTATTAGAGTTCGTGAGATCAACCTCGTTCGCCTTTGTCGTACTCGGCGTAAATATATGGGTGGTCGCGGTTGTAGTGTGTCAGTGTGTCGGGATTATCGACATGTCCTGATGGGCGCACGTTTTTCCCGGTCACACCCTCTGCCTCGTCTCCGATATCTTCACGGCAGGCGGCCGCTAGTGATGAAAGTTCTTCGACTATCTCAGAATGGTCATGGTAGACGTTATTTGTCTCACCGATGTCCGCCTCCAGATCGAATAGGCCAGGTATTGTGCCGGCTGCTTCGTTAATTGCGTTCTCTGTTACAACGCCTGTTCTCTGGTCTGGCCTCAACTCTCGGGTGATATGAAGCTTCCATTTGCCTTTTCTTATAGCTTCTAGTCGATTCCCCATGTAGTAAACGAACTGGTCACGTGGTGTAGGTACATCTTCATCAGTGAACATGAGTGGTGACATGTCTATGCCATCAATAATTGTGTTCTGAGGAACTTTGGCTCCCGAAATAGACGCTATGGTTGGGAAGAAATCTATTGCCGATATGATGTCACTTCTAACCGTTCCTGCAGGAATCTTACCTGGCCACCGCATGATGCAAGGCACTCGTTGTCCTCCCTCCCAGGTTGTCCCTTTGATGCCTCTTAAATTGCCATTGCTCCCACCTTGATTTTGCATGCGAGAACCGTTATCGCTCGTGAAGATCACGAGCGTGTCCTCGTCGATACCTTGTTTCTTGAGTTCGTGCATTAGTACTTTTGAAACCCAATCAACTCCGGCTACACATGCGCCGTAGTCTCCATTGTTCGAATTCTGCACCAAATTTTCCGGTGCGTAGAGAGGTAGATGCACATACATGTGCGCGAAGTAGAGAAAGAACGGTTTATCTTTGTTATCCCGTATGAAATGTACGGCTTCCTCGGCGTATCGTTCCGTTAGAGCTCGGAGGTCTGGTTGTTCCTGAATGACTTCATTGTCTTTTAGAAGCGGTAGTGGCGGACGGTCTTTGAGCTGTTTTATTCGTGCGGGAATGGTTGGGTTATCAACAGGGCCGGGGTCCTCAACTTGCCGTCCCATGTCGTTGCTGTAGGGCAAACCATAGTAACTGTCGAATCCGTGCTCAGTTGGCAGGAATTCTTGTTGGTCGCCGACATGCCATTTGCCAATGATTTTGGTGCTATAGCCTGCTTTTTTTAGTGCCCCTGCGATGGTGGTTTCTTTGGGGTTCAGCCCTACAGATTGGCCTGGCATTAGAACCCAGTTACCTTCAAAATCCCCGAAGCTAATTCGTGGTGGGTAACAGCCAGTCAGTAGAGCACCACGTGATGGAGAGCACACCGGAGACGCCGCGTAGAAGTCAGTGAAACGCATGCCTTCCGCTGCCATGGCATCTATCGTTGGTGTTTTATTGACTTTTGATCCGTAAATCCCGAGATCGCCGTATCCGAGATCATCACAGTTGATTAATACTATGTTTGGTCTGTCCATTAGAACTTTCTATATTGATTTGATGGTTGTCTTGGGAGATCAACAATATGCCCGAGCCCTGAGCCACATTCTAGCCATAGAGGCTGATTTAAAAGTGCCAAATCTTTCAATAAGCGCTCCATAATCGAAAAATTTATATGTATCTTGGCTACCTTGTTTTACATGT
>NYZY01000084.1 GCA_002687335.1 Chloroflexota bacterium | reverse complement strand
GGCGGTCTTCTTGGATTACTGACTGTGGGTGTCTTGAAATTACGTGGTGCTGGTCGCGTCATACTGTCTGAACCCAACCCGACCCGACTTTCTATGGGAAGGCAGTTTGGAGCGGACATTCTGAATGACCCAACTGAAGTTGATCTGGTTGATCTCATCAATGACCTCACAGATGGACATGGTGTCAAGGTAGGAGTCGAAGCGGTTGGAGTCCCTCAACTGGTGGCAAACGTTTCAAAAATGATCAGGCCGCGTGGAAATCTGGTTCTTGTCGGAGTCAGCCCGCAAGGCTCTGCTCTCCCAGTCGATCTTTATGAGTTCCACTACAAAGAAATAACTATGAGTGGTGCATTCGGTGCAGGGGATGCATTTGGTGAGGCTCTCGAAACGCTTCCTAATTTAAATCTCGCTGGAGTGGTCAGCGGACGTTTTCCACTTGAACGAACCGCCGAGGCTCTTGAAATTTCAGCTGGTGGGACTGGTGTCAAGTATATGATCGCACCCCATGATTAGCTCCTATATTCGTCGGGTATGAGTGGCGTGCTGTTCCCAATGGAGTTAGTCTTCGTTCGCTCGTTAATTTCGACCTAAATTGTGATCGCAATTGTTTATTTGGTTCAGAGGTAATTCATGCCAAAACTTTCCGGTGGTGAAGCCCTAGTTAAATCTTTAGTGCGGGAGGGTGTAGAGGTTGTTTTCGGACTACCTGGGGTACAGATGTATGGAATCGTCGCGGCATTGCGAGATGAGCCAAGCATAAAATTCGTTGTAACAAGGAACGAAGCTGCGACGACATATATGGCGGACGGTTATGCAAGAACGACCGGAAAGCCTGGAGTTGTGATGGTTGTTCCAGGGCCTGGTATATACAACGCTGGCGGCGGTCTTTCGACGGCTTTCTCCAGATCGTCACCGATAGTACTTATCGCAGGCCAGATACCCCGATCTACCATCGGTAAGAATTTTGGCGGGTTGCATGAAGTAAATGATCAGAAAGAAATCACGAATCCGGTGACCAAGTGGCAGAAGCTGGTACTTCGTCCGAGCGAAGTTCCTGAGAATATTCATGAAGCTTTCAGGCAGGCTATGTCTGACCGCCCATCGCCTGTTCATTTTGAACTTCCACCCGAGACCATGGTTGAGCGAGAAGAAGTCCAGTTGCTTGAACCCGCCCAGATCATCCGCAGGTTACCTAGTAGTTCCCTTATAGAACAGGCAGCCAAGGAAATAGCGGCAGCACGTAAGCCCGTTATTTACGCAGGTGGTGGTATAGCGCGCTCAGATGCCGAAACTGAGTTGGTTGCATTCGCAGAGTCGGCCCGCATAGCTGTCCTAACATCTGCCGGTGGTAAAGGCACAATGTCCGAGAAACACCCGCTTGCACTTGGGGGGTCACTTGGACCGTCTGGGCTTCTTAAAGACTACATAGAGGATGCAGATCTGATCATAGGAATAGGTACCCGTTTTTCAATGCGTAACCAGGCCGGAGATGAAGCTCGGCTGGTTCATATCGATGCGGACCCGGAGATGATTGGACACGTTCATAAGAACACTCTGGGACTCGTCGGAGACGTGAAAGCAACCCTGCCACTGCTGGGAGCAGCTATACAGTCTGCCGGTGGGGGGGGTTGGAACTCTCCGGTTGAAGAAGTTCGAGATATCCAGCGCAAGCTTACCGTCAGCGAAGATGAATTAAACCATCCACAGGAAGATTATATTCAAGCTCTTCAAAAAGGAGTTCCGAGCGAAGCCATAACGGTTTTCGGAATGACCCAGCTTGGTTACTACTCAAGGCCACGATGGATCACTGAGAATCCAAAGACCTACATCGACTCAGGATATTCAGGGAACCTCGGATTTGCATTCCCGACCGCCCTTGGAGCGAAAGTAGGGAATCCCGGCAAGGATGTGGTTTGTGTATCAGGCGACGGAGGTTTCATGTACAACTCCTCAGAAATATCCACAGCGGTCAAGTACGGCATCAATCTGGTGACGGTTATATACAACGATGGTCATTACGGTAATGTCGCGCGGGATTTAGACGATGATTTTGGTGGAGATTACGAGACCGAATTCTCGAATCCGGATTTTGTAAAACTCGCAGAGGCATATGGTGCTATAGGACTTCGTGCCAAAGATCCGTTTGATGTCCAGAATGTGATTCCTAGAGCCCTAGATATGAAAAAGCCGGTATTCATTGATGTGCCGGTTAGTCGTGTCCCGCGGCCCAAGCAATGGGCAGCCAGAGCACCCTGGACCAAGCCACAGGAGGGGTTGATCGACTAATTCTCCCCAAATTCATGGGGTCTGAGGGCAGCTTCTATTGCGAAGTTAGCCGGGGTTTCAATGCCGTGCTTTGTCCCGAGTTCGACTACACGCGCGTTCAAAAGGCCGATTTCTATCGGGTTATTGGCGATCAGATCGTGACCCATCGACCCTATGATGAACGGCTCTCTCGCCTGAGTGGTAGCTAAGAGATCTGCTGCTATTGACTGAGGTAAAGGAATACCGGTTGCCCGTCCGACTTCGGCTACCTCTGATAGAACCTGCAGATACATCTGGGTTGTGGATTCCTGTGCGAAAATTTCTCCTATCGGTTTGCGTGTCAGAGCCGTCATGCCGCTCAGCGCACAAATGAAGGTGAATTTCTCCCAGATAGCCAACTCTATATTTTCGTGTGTCTCAGCCGCGATTCCTGCCGCAACACATTGAGTTGCAAGTTCGTTTACAAGCGCACTTTGTCCCTGAGTTAAAGCACCTATCACAAGAGAACCAGGGCCACCTGCCTGTGTTACAACACCGGGGCTGGTGATCATTGATGAAACGGTTGCTGTACAACCCAGAACATGCTCTTTTCCGAATGCATCGCTTAATAACCGTTCACTGTCGATTCCGTTTTGCGTCGAGATGATTAGTGTGTTTTTTCCGACCAGTCCTGTCATGTCTGTAATGGCTGGCTGGGTTCCCCAACTTTTAACAGCGAAAATCACTAGGTCCACGGGATCGATAGACGACATGTCATCTGTTGCGGGTGAATTCAGGTGGAAGTCGCCCAGTAAAACAGTATTCAACTGAAGCCCATCTTTGTTTATTGCCTCCAGATGTGACCCGCGTGCGATAAAGGTTACGTCGTGACCCGCCTTCGCAAGTGCTCCACCGTAATATGCTCCTGTGCCGCCAGCTCCCACCACCGCCACTTTTAGTTTTTGACCTGCCAAACGTTCCTCCTTGGGACATCGATTATTAAATCTTAAGGTATTCACTAATTCCTGTGAAACGTTATCATCTCATCATGTTGCAACTTCTTATTCATAACGCAAGGATAATCGATGGAACTGGATCACCCTGGTTTAGGGGGTCCGTGCTTGTGGATCAGAATACCCTGACTGTTAAGCGGGGAGACCTGAACCTGGTTGATTACGAATCCGAACGAGTAATTGATGCTGAAGACAATATCGTGTGTCCCGGATTTGTTGACCTCCATTCTCATGCTGGATTGACAATCCTTGGCGATCCTCATCATGATCCCAAGGTGCGCCAGGGAGTCACTACTGAACTTGTAGGCATCGACGGTATTTCACATGCTCCGTTTAAAACAAGAGAGGAACTCGAAAGGTATATATGGCTTGATGCTGGGCTCAACTGGTATCCCCCGGAACCTGACTGGTTGACGACGCAGCAACTACTGAATAAATACGACGGTTCCGTGGCAATTAATATCGCCTATATCTTAGGAAATTCTCCGGTTAGGATCTGGGCTTCTGGTTGGGAAGACAGACCGGCGACTGAATCCGAGATTGCGAATATGAAATCAGTAATTCGTGAATCGATGGAAGAGGGTGCCTGGGGCTTATCGACCGGCCTGGACTATCCTCCTGGGGCTTTCGCCTCTACAGAAGAACTTATCGCCATCTCGACTCAGACTGCCAAGATGGGCGGAATATATCACACTCACACGCGTGCCTCATTGAAATCTCAAGGGGTTTATGCGCCATGGGAGGAGGCCGTGGAAATCGGCCGTAAATCTGGCATACCGATTCACCTTACACATTATCGTCAGCCAAAACAGGGTGAGGGGACGTACCAGGGGTATCTGGGATTGGTAGAAGATGCACGCGACGAAGGTATTGACGTGACATTTGATTGCTATGCCTATCCATACTCTGGAACTGCGGTCACAATCATGCTGCCGTTCTGGGCCAAAGATGGCGGTCCGGAGCGCACTATGGCTGCTTTGTCCGACCCATATGATCGAAATAGGATGAAGCGGGAGTTGAATTCTCGATCAGATATACAAGAAATATGGAATGAGCGTTGGTTGCATAATTTCCGTGAGCCACACAACAGTAAGTATGACGGGAAGTCGATATGGGACATAGCTGAAATGAGAGCGCAGGAACCGGCCGACGCCTTGTTTGATCTTCTCTTAGAGGAAAGGCTTGGGATCAGTGAAGTCGGGACAGGAACCAATGCCGATACGCTTCCAGAGTTCGTGTCTCATCCATTCGGCATGATTGCATCCGATGCAATTTTGTTCGGAGAGTACCCCAACCCTAGGACTTACGGGTGTTTCCCGGTCGTCCTATCCAAGTTCGTTCGGACTGAAAAACACCTGAAACTACCTGAAGCTATTAGAAAGATGACCTCGTTTCCTGCTCAAAGGATTGGCTTGATGGATCGAGGACAACTAGCGGATGGATTCAGGGCAGACATAGTTATCTTCAATCCGGATACCGTTCACACCGATGCGACTAAAGAGGATCCTAAACACTACCCGGTCGGGATTGATTACGTCATAGTGAACGGGGAGGTAGTTATTGAGCGCGGTAATAACACTGGCGCTACTCCTGGAATGGCATTGCGACGGGGCCACTGAATTCGTGCGAAATGTAGAAGACACTATTTATGGATTGTCGTAAAAACGACCTTCTTCTTCCTTACACAACAAATTAGATATTTTGTGAATTTCCCCTGAAGTGGACAAATTCTGTGTAAAGAACATCAAGCTATAACGATTAGTATGTAAAGGTATGTCACAGAGTAACGTTAGAAATTTTTGCATAATCGCCCATATTGATCATGGGAAGTCCACCCTTGCTGATCGTTTGATTGAAATCACCGGTGCGGTGTCCGCGCGTAATATGACAGAACAGCATCTCGACACTATGGAGTTGGAACAGGAACGTGGTATCACCATTAAAGCTCAGGCGGTACGGCTTCAGTTCACTGCCCTTGATAGCGTCGACTACCAACTCAACCTAATAGATACACCTGGTCACGTTGATTTTTCGTATGAAGTATCGAGGTCTCTTGCCGCCTGTGAGGGTGCAGTGCTACTTGTCGATGCTACTCAGGGGATTCAGGCACAGACGATTGCTAATGTTTACCTAGCATTAGAGCACGACCTTGAGATCATTCCGGTTATAAATAAGCTTGACATGCCGGCAGCTCAGCCGGATCGCGTGATGACCGAATTAGAACAGACATTTGGGTTTACAAAATCAGAAGTTCTGCAAATCTCAGCCAAGACCGGTGATGGAGTTGACGATCTGCTTGAACGCGTCGTCGAAAAAGTAGACCCGCCAGGTGGTGTCAGCGATGACCCTCTCAGGGCGTTGATATTTGATTCAAAATATGATCAATTCAAGGGTGTTGTTGCTTATGTAAGGGTAATGCATGGATCATTTAGCAGTTCCGATCGTGTGCGCCTAATGGGCACCAATGTCGAAACTGAGGTGCTTGAAACAGGATTCTTCAGTCCTGTACTTGAAAAAACTTCTGGTTTGCGCACCGGTGAGGTTGGATATGTGGCCACGGGGTTAAAAGACGTCAAATCAGTGCGTGTCGGTGACACGATGACGCTGTCCTCTAATCCTGCAACTGAACCGCTTGCAGGATATGCCCCACAAAGCCCTATGGTTTTTACTGGGATTTTTCCAACGGAAGGAGAGGATTACCCAGAATTGCGTGACGCATTGGAAAAATTGCAATTGAACGACGCTGCATTGGTTTTTGAACCTGAGTCTTCAGCTGCACTGGGTTTCGGTTACCGATGTGGATTTTTGGGTTTACTCCACATGGATATCGTCCAGGAACGACTTGAAAGAGAGTACGGGCTCAATCTTATAGCTACTGCTCCCAGCGTTAGTTACGAGGTGCTGTTAAAAGAAGGCGAAATCATCACCGTTGACAATCCATCCAGACTACCTGAAAACAATGCATACGATGAAATCCTCGAACCCTGGGTCAACATAACCATCGTTTCGCCGGCTCGATATATAGGTGTCATCATGGAACTGGTAACCGGCAAGCGAGGTGAGTACAAAAAGATCGAGTATCTAGAGTCGGTTGGCGCAAAAAGTTCTTCTGATGATAATACATCGGCGGGCGATGGCAGGGTCATGCTTGAGTATGACATGCCCTTGTCGGAGATACTTGTCGATTTTCATGACAAATTGAAGTCGGGTACTCAAGGTTATGCGTCCATGGACTACTCGAAAATCGACAACAGGCCTGCTGATCTGGTTAAACTTGATGTTCTTGTGAATCATGAGCCTGTCGATGCACTTTCAATGATCACCCACAGGGATGAAGCTGCTTCGAGTGGTCGTTTACTCGCATCAAAACTTAAAGAACTGATTCCTCGACAGATGTTTGCTGTGCCCATACAGGCTGCCATCGGTGGCAAGATTGTCGCCCGTACTAATGTAAAGGCCCTTCGGAAAAACGTCCTCGCCAAATGCTACGGCGGTGACGTTACACGTAAGCGAAAACTTCTTGAACAACAGAAAAAAGGTAAGAAACGACGCATGAAGATGGTGGGTTCGATCGAAGTTCCCCAGGAAGCATTCATGGCGGTTCTATCACTTGAGTAATAACAGTCCAGCATCATCTTTAAGTTCATGAAACCGCAACTTTGATGCCTACTATATTTAGTGGGGCGATTAGCTCATTTTCTTATCCTTTATATCGACGTATATGGGCTACATCTGTTGTGTTCGCACTCGGGAACTGGGGCGAACGACTGGCTGTTGGATGGGTGGTTCTGAACGAAACTGGTTCGATATTTCTCACTGCGGCTACATTCGCTGTCCGACAGGCCCCCCAGCTTTTTGCTGCGCCCATAGGAGGTGCTTTATCCGACAGGTTTTCTCGTGGAAAAATCCTCATGTTAACTGGCGTGTACAAGACGCTGGTACTGTCCTTGATGGCATTGATAGCAGCTAACGGCCTCGAACCTTTGTGGCTTATGTTTGTCCTTCTTGCACTTTCAGGGATCGGGCATTCATTTGAAATACCGTGTGTTCAAGGGATGGTTACGGGTTCTGTTCCCAGAGAAGTTCGTATGAACGCCGTGGCAGTTCAATCGACAGGAATGCGGGCTGTTGGAGCACTGGGAGCACTGGTGGCAGGCCTTGCTATAGACGAATTGGGTGTCCCATTCACGCTCATATCGTCAGGTCTTGTCTTCCTGATAGCCGGTTTTTTAGCCTTGATTGTGAGCCGTGGGCTACAAGTTGAGGTTACAGAACGGACAAAATCTATAGTTCGAGATGTTCTTGATGGGCTTCAACTAATGTCACAGCTACCCGTGGTCCGGATGATATTGATTACAGCTGTCCT
>NYZY01000083.1 GCA_002687335.1 Chloroflexota bacterium | reverse complement strand
CCGGAGCGCTCAGTCATGCATAGTGCCCAGGAAATATTCATTTATATGCGGGTCGTCGAGAATATCCGATGCTGCTGCAGTATGAACAACTTCACCATTTGAAAGAATATAACCTCTATTAGACCTAGCTAAAGACAAACGGGCATTTTGTTCTACAATCAAGATTGTTATGCCCACTTCTCTCAAAGCATCAATTCGTTCTATTATCTGTTGCTGGTATAGCGGTGAAAGAGCTGCGGTGGGTTCATCAAGCAATATGAATTTAGGATCAGAAATTAACGCCCTTGAGATTGCCAGCATCTGCCTCTCACCACCAGATAATGATGCCGCAAGATCGTAAGTTCTATGACGCAAGTCGGGGAACATGTCCAAGGCTCGTTCAATCCTCTCATTCAACAAGTTTGTTGGCAGCAAGTTCCCTCCCATCTGCAAATTCTCTTCTACGGAAAGAGATGGGAATACATTGTCCACCTGTGGAACATAGGCAATGCCTAGGTTAACCAACTGGTCTGTTCTCATACCAGAAACACTTTTCCCTCGATACTTCACTTTCCCCTTATAGTAATCAGCAATGCCAAACATAATCTTGATTAGTGTAGATTTGCCACACCCATTAGGTCCAATGATTGTTACAAATTCTCCTTCGTCGACGTATAAGTCGATTCCATAGATAATCTGTACTGAACCATAGCCGCCAGTAAGTCCTGATACCTCTAGAACTCGTGTCATTCTGATACCTCTCTTGTATCTCCTCCAGAACCAAGATAAGCCTCGATTACAGCTCTATTCGATCGAACTTCATCCGGTGTTCCAACCATCAAAAGTTCTCCTTCGTTCATAACTACAATACGGTCAACGCCCTGTCGTAAAATAAAGTCCATATTATGTTCAATAATTAGAACAGATACTCCAGTTTCATCTACAAGTTTTCTAAGGTTGGCGAATATCTTCATCGCCAGAGGTCCAGCGACACCCGCGACTGGCTCGTCAAGAAGTAGGAGTCGTGGATCGCCCATCATAGAGCGACCGATATCAACAAGTTTACTTTGACCTCCTGATAACTCATTTGCAAGATTAGGGGCCATATGAGGTACTTCTAACTGGTCAAGAGTCGAATAAACCTTGGATAATCTTTCAATCTCAGGTGGATTGTTTCGTCCTTGAATCAAAGAATTCCAAACATGTTTCTGTGAGTCTGACCACCACGCTACCATCCCAAACGCAGTAATCGTCGTTAGATAGGCAAGGTATTCGACTAGCATGCTCTGAGCCAATAGTGCAGTGAGCAGCGCTAGAAAGCCGCAAATTCCGTAAGATAAGGCTTTTCTAAATTCAGAAACAGTGAGACTTGGTTTGAACTGGTCTCTTGGAGGAACGAGGAGATTTTCGATTACACTCATTTCACGCCACAGACGTGTATGCTGGAAAGTTCGAGTAACACCAAGACTTTGAATCTCATCAGGTCGCATTTTCGACACATCAGTACCAAATACTTCGATTTTTCCTGATGTTTGATTGAGTAAACCGCTTATGCAATTGAAGGTAGTAGATTTACCACAGCCATTAGGTCCAATAAGTCCAATGAATTCTCCTTCGTTAACCTCGAATGAGATGTTATCGACGGCAACGAGCCCGCCAAACTCCTTCCGCAGATTTTCGACTTTCATTACAGTAGTCATTCAGAATCTACCTCCTTAGGACGTGCTGGTCGATAAGGGACTTCAGGGAGCATCCCCTTAGGATTATACTTGAGCGACACCGTTATCAGAAGACCAATGAGCATGAGCTTGACGTAAGCCATCTTTGTCTCGATTCCTCCAAGAATTTCTGGGAATACAAGGTCAATTGAGCGCTGATCGAATATAACTCCACAGATTATGAAAACTGCCGAAAACCAGAATAAGGTTTCAGCGGTGTTTATATTTCTTAGAATAGCCCCTATTATCGCTAAAAACATTAGAATAGCTGCAACCTGGAAAGGACTTTCTACCAACCACATGAATGTTTCATCGATTAAATCAGCGAAACCAGAAAGAGGAAGGCTTGAGCTTCCCTGGGCTGCAACCAAGACATTGAAGAAGAACTCCGTCAGTGTGATAATCATAGCTCCAATCAACATGCCACGATTATTTGCTGCACCTCCAATAATGAAGGCAGCCCAAACCAGGAAAGTTGACTTGGCCGGTGACATGAAACTAGGTTGAAAACCTGTCAGTTTCCATGCCCATAGAGCTCCTGCAAATGCGGCTATTCCTGCTCCAAATGCAAGGCTTGCCGCTTTGTATTTTAGAATATCGTGTCCATGATGCTGAGCGACCTCTTCATCCTCGCGGATAGAGCGCAGTATACGCCCCCAAGGTGATTCGAATAATAAATTGAGAAGTTTCCATGTAAAGGCAACGCCTAACAAGCCAATTATGGCAAGCAGCAACATATATGGTGCAGGTTGACCTAATCCGATTATATCACCAACAGTTACTGCCATACTGTCTATTCCAGAAGTTGTTGAACAGCCAACCGGAGAAAGTTTATCTCCTGTAAATGTGAGGGGGGGGTCTGAACCACAAAACCACCATTCTCGCAGAGGTAATGGATATCTCTGAATGCCGATTGCAGAACGATTACCTCCAGCTCTCAAAAGAGGCTCGCCCATAAGCAAAAGCCTTACTATCTCTCCAAGTGATATAGTGATAATAGCGAAGTAATCGCTACGAAGTCTAGCAGTAGGATAAGCAAGAAGCCAGCCGAATATTGCACCAATTATTATTGCAACAATAAGTGCAGGTAAGATTGGCCAATCATAACCATAGAGTTCACCAGGCGCAGTGAGGATTCCAACTACGATAGCACCGACAGCAGCAAAGAAGATAATTCCGAAATTGAGAAGACCGGTCATACCCGTATGAAGATTCAATGAGTAAGCTAAAATCAAGAAGATGGATAGTGTAACAATAAAATTAGACACCTGTAATACCTTGCCGAAGTAACTGACCGAGGGAAGCCAAATAACAACAAGAGTCAGAATTCCCAACAATATCCAGAACATTGCCTTTGAACCACTTTCGGATTCAACCCCATATTCAGCGCCAATTTTCTCATAGAAATTAGACTTTATCTTCTTTACTTTTTCCGTTGTTAATGTGCCCAAGAAAGATATTGATTGGTTCACATACTCTAGGGGTTTATTATTTCCAGATGTAGCATTTCTCTGTTGCTCTGGCCACCATACGGCCATTCCCAACGCAGCAAGCGCAGTTAGATAGGCAAGGTATTCGACTAGCACGCTCTGAGACAATAGTGCAGTGAGCAGCGCTAGCAGTCCGCAAATTCCGTAAAATGATGCTTGCCGAGATTCGGAAACCGTGACAAAAATTCCGCCTATCTTAGTAGAAAAAGCATCTACTGTATCCATAATTCGCGTTATGGGGGCTTGTAGAGGATCTTTGTAGCGATTATTCAAAATAAGATACGATTCATAAAGTGCTAAACAGTAAATCAAAATTGGTAAAAGTGGCCACAATAAATCTCCTAGTGAGGCTAGTGTTCCAATTATAGTCTGCTCATTATGAATAAGATTTAACCAATCGGCATGCATCGATGAATCCAGTCCATCTGGCGCTGTAGTGACCTTTTGACCTACGAATGAGCGATCCCTCATGAATGAAGTTGCCTTCGCTAAACTAAACGATAAAACCGTCAGAATCAGCATAGAAACTCCACGAGCAGTGCGTCTCTGATGAAAATGATGGCCGCCAGCCCAACCAAACAGCAGGCCCATTAGAGCAGAACTGCGACTATTGGGTTCCTCTGTAGATGCGGCTCGTTTACGAAGACGTTCGATCTTCCATTTGTCATAGGCATTGCCGATTCCCTCTGGCATGATTAGTAAAATTGCAATGATGATAGCATAGGGCATTACTCCGCTCAAGGCGAAGTAGTTAGTTCTCTCCAAAGGATTACCAATTCCTGAAAGAACTGGCTCCGAAACTGCACGTACGAAGCCAATGATGAGAGAGGCGCCTATTGCTCCAGGTACAGATCCTATAGTGCCTAGAATAATAACTGCGAAGGCAGGGAGTAAAAGTGTGAACGCGGTCTGCGGATTGAACAACACGGTCAAACCAAATACTGCCCCACCTATTCCTGAGATTCCTGCAGAAAGGAAGGCGCTAGTAGCCTGCACACCCTCTACATTGATTCCACTACTAGCTGCCAATTCAGGATTATCGGCAACTGCGCGCATTCGACGACCCAGACGAGTGCGAGTTAGAAGGAGAAAAAGCAAGATTACCGTACTAAAAACAACTATAGGAAGAAAGCCATTGTTGTAGGCATAGTTTGTTACACCGTACTCAAAAAGAGGCCAATCGGAAGTTCCTAAGCTAAATCTCGTAGTTATAGTAGGAATTTCCCAACGCTGCTCACTAAGCATCCAGTCTGCATCTGGAACTAAGCGCTTCGAGTTTGCACCGAATCGAAGATAGACAAGAGCTCTCAAAACCATCGCCACTCCAAGGGATGCAATCATCATGATGTCTGATGAAGATTTACGATCACGAAAGCCTTTGAACACAAGCCGATCGATGATAATCCCGGCAAAACCTGTCAATATGAAAGCGGCAATTAGTACGTAGAGGAAAAGCGACCATACAAGAGTTCCATCAGCAGGTGCCTCACTGAGTGGAAATAGCCAATCAGTCCACATTAAGGCAATACCAACATACATACCAAGCATGAAAAATTCACTCTGTGCAAAATTTCCATAGCGTTGTACACTGTAGGTTAGGGTACAACCTACTGCAATGGCCAGATAAGTCGATGACCAAGTTAGAGTAGAAGTCGTTAATGAACCTAAATCAAGGGTTACTAAGGCAACCAAGTCTTGCCCCAAAAGAAGCACATGAAGAGAAAACAAGATGTATACTATAAGTAAAAGAGGAGAGGTAATAATTAGAATTGTCCGAATTGTTGAATCGGGTAAATCATCAAAGAATACTTTAACTACAACAAAACCCACACCTATCAATTGAAGGGTTTGGAGAAGCCAAATCAGATCTGTAGGCAGATTGTCAAACAATAGCGTGTCTATGAGGTTAAGAGAGCCGAAATCGTATAACAAACCCAAGCAGGCATCCAAACTTATGGCTAGAGCTATTACTATTCTTTGAGTCCCTCGAGAAAGAAAATTCCAGCGTTCTCTCAGACCAACTTCAGTCATAGCCAAGCCCTACAACACTTACCCCATAAAAACCGAAGGGGCCCTAGATGCTAAACTCTGACGCCGCAGTAGACCGTTTACAAGTCCACTGCAGCGCGCTTTATGCAACCCGCAAACGCTCCCGGTAGAAGGCTGCGGTGGACGCCACAGTAGACCATTCTAGGCCCACTGCAGCGCGCTTTGCGTGTTTGGTTTTGATCAGTTGGCTTTATGAGGAATCCTGGACGCCGCCAATGGCGGTCCAGTACTTGCCGCACGTGTACGACTCATCTGCGCCACCGTAGGTACAGATGTCGTATCCAGCACCACCAACGTCACCGTTGTCCAGGAACGTTAGAAGGCCAGATGAACCCTCAAAGCCAGTTCCTGTCGTCTTGATGTTGTCGTTGATTGCGCCAGACATTGCAGCAGCCTGGCCAATGATCGTGACAGCATCGTAGGTGGTCAAGACATAAGTCTTGATGCTGCCGATTGTTGCGTTGTCAGCGTCGTATCGAGCCTCGAAGGTGCCATATGTTGAGCCTGCACGGGGTGCAGATACAGTCATATTTTCTGCCATCGAGTTGTCAGTTAACTTCTCGTATAGGCCGATTCCAGCAGGTCCGTCACCGCCATATATCTGACCGGTGTAGCCCTTGTCATTCAGAGCCTCAATAATTCCTGCTGCGTCTGTAATGTAGGACGACAGGTAAACTGCAGTGCAGTCTGTGTTATCGACGACGCTCTGAGCTAGTGCAGAGAAGTCCGTTGCAGTGTCTTCATAACCCTGCATACCTGCACCACAAAGGGCGTGTCCGTCATCTTCCCAAGCAGCCTTTATTGAATCGGCTAGACCTGATCCGTAGTCGTTGGTCATGTGAAGGATAGCCAAGCTACCGTTTGTAACACCGCCGTCTGCCATCATGTCAGCGCCAGCTGGGCCCTGAATGGCGTCGCTAGGCACAATACGGTAGAACAGTGGGTACGCCGTAGCGTCGCTAAGACCTGGGTTAGTGCT
>NYZY01000082.1 GCA_002687335.1 Chloroflexota bacterium | reverse complement strand
ATGTCGCGTTTGAAGGCGTACAAGGCCCCGCCCGAAACGGGCTTGATATTCTTTGTTGGGCACGTTTCCAAAGGCGCTGGCCAGACCGAAATGGTTCAGGAAGTGGTTGCACCTCCCGAGCCGGTTGGAGCGTTCCTTTACCGCTGTGATAACCGCTTCTTTCTGGAGCCGCTAGCGCAGCTGCAGGAAATCAAGGAACAATACGCGTTGTTAGTAATTGATCGTTCTGAGGCGACGTTAGGGATCCTGCGCGGTTCACGTATCAAGGTGCTGAAACACATGTTTTCGCAAGTACCTTCCAAGCACGGCAAGGGAGGGCAATCACGCCGTCGTTTCGAGCGACTTATAGAGGAGGCTGCGCATGAGTGGTACAAGCGCGTTGCAGGTACTGCCGAAGACTTTTTCAGTGCAAAAGATATTGAGGCATTGCTCATCGGGGGGCCGGGCGCGACTAAGGATTATTTTATCGGTAAAGAGTATTTGCAGTACGAATTGCAGGGCAAGGTCCTCAGCAGTTTTGACACAGGCTATACTGATGAAGCTGGCTTGCGTGAACTAGTGACCAACGCCGCCGGGAAACTGCAGGAGGTACAGCTGGTACAGGAGAAGCAACTTATGGAGAGGTTCATGCAGGAAGTGATGTCACATCGTAAGGGACTGGCGACCTATGGCGAAAAGCAGGTGCGTGATGCACTCCAGCGTGGTGCAGTCGACCAGCTTCTTGTTTCTGAACTAGTGGAACAGGAACTAGTTCGAGAGCTTGCAACGCTGGCAGAAAAATCACGCAGCAGTGTGGCACTTGTTTCAACAGATACTGAAGGTGGCGCGGCACTCCAAAACGCATTTGGAGGGGTGGCGGCAATCCTGAGGTACGCAATATGATTCTGACCCGACGCTGCGGTGAACTCTCAGAAGCAGACAATGGTACTGAGCAAGTGCTCTGCGGCTGGCTGCAAGAGACTCGTAATTTAGGTGGAATTGCCTTCCTGCAGTTACGTGACTCCACAGGTGTAGCACAGCTGACACTTCCAAAGAAAAAGGTCGGTGATTCCAATTTCAGTACTTGGACTGCAATCTCACGCGAATCGACGGTTCGTGTTGTTGGTGAAGTAAAGACTAACGCTGAGGCTCCAAATGGCCTTGAATTAATACCAACAGAATTGGAGGTGCTCAACGCGGCCGCTACGCCGCTACCGCTTGGAGTTGTGGACCGTATCGAAAGTGAAATCGACACGAGACTCAATGCACGCTACCTAGATTTGCGACGCTCCGATGTCGCAGCCCATTTTCGTATTCGCGCCGCAATCTCAGGTGCCGTACATGAACACCTCCGACGTGAAGGCTTTCTGGAAGTTCAGACACCGAAAATAATTGCATCAGCTACCGAGGGTGGAACCTCACTATTTCCGGTACAGTATTTCGACCGCGAAGCGTACCTTGCTCAGTCACCACAGCTCTACAAACAGATACTAATGTCAGGTGGCCTTGACCGGGTTTACGAAGTCGGCCCTGCTTTCCGTGCTGAGGAGCATAATACCCCGCGCCACTTGAACGAATTCATTTCAATTGATATTGAGATGTCCTGGGCTGATGACGAAGACGTGATGGGAGTAATGGAACGGTTGGTTGCGAGCTGCGCTAGTGCAGTTGCGCAAGAAGCCGAGGCGCTGGCAGCGTTGGAGATGGCCCCATTAGAGGTTGAATTGCCGTTGCCCCGTATCACCTACGACGAGGCGATTGAAATCGCAAGCGCGAAAGTCGATATTGCCTGGGGCGAAGATCTCTCGATGGAGGCGACACGCGCTATTGCTGAGCAATACGGCGGTTTTTACTTCATCACTAAGTGGCCGTTGGCGCTCAAACCATTCTATATCCAGCCCGAAGGTGAGAAGCACAGCAAGGGCTTCGATTTCATGTTCCGTGAGGTCGAGATGACTTCCGGCGGCCAGCGAGTCCACGACGTCACATTGCTTGAACAGCGATTGCGTGAGCAGGAACTGGATCCTACCGACTTTGATCATTACCTGGAGCCATTCCGCTACGGAATTCCGCCGCACGGTGGTTGGGGTCTTGGCCTGGATCGATTGGCAATGGTCTTCAGCGGCGCACAGAATGTGCGAGAGTGCGTGCTATTTCCAAGAGACCGGAACCGGTTGACACCCTAGAGCGTTACTGTTCCACCCAGTGGTAGAGGTGGGAGTGCCGTGACTGCATCACCACGCAGTGATGGACCCTCTGCAAAGGTTCCAAAAATACCTATTTCTCCGGCAGGATTATGTGCTAGCCCAAACCACGGACGTCCATATTGATCAATTACGATATCAATGAAATCACCAAATCCGCCGCAGCGATCATATCCACAGTCGGATTTTTCATTATCCAAGGGATCATCTGGTGTATTGACAAGAACTGTGGTAAGCAATGGATTCTCTTTGAAGGAATCCGTTATTACTGTCATATATCCATTCCAAGTTGACCCGCCGTTAGTGGTGCCAATGTAACCCATTGCAGTTCTTCCTTCCGAACCGGCAGCAATTGTGGGAAAGCCAGTTCCATTAACACCAGGAGGTGCAACCATGATTGGATTGCTCCATGTTCCTCCTTCATCGTATGAATATGAATAATAAGGCATGTTGTCGAACCCCATCCACATAGCATGGAGATTGTCTTCAGCATCAGCAGCAATCTGGGCCTCTTCAAAGTTCCAAGTTTCTGCAGTTCCCGTTGTTTCTGTTGGAAGTGGATGTTCTGTCCAGGTTATACCTCCATCCGTACTCTTGTATATCGAATATCCCTCTCCATCATTGCAACCTCTATTACCTCTATAGAAATATCCATTGTTAGACCCAATCATATGGCCCGTAAGTCCGCCACTATTGCAGTCGGTAGGTGCACCAGGTAACTCAGGCCCCCAAGTCGCCCCTCCATTTTCACTTGCTGAACAGACGGGATAAGGATAATTTCCGTTAACGCAGAATACCCATGTTGTGTCATGAAGGGAAGCAGGATACGGCGAATTCGCAATTGTCTGGTGATCTTGAACAGACCAGCCTGTAGCTACTGAAGGTCCAGTCCAACTGTCACCATCATTATCTGACCATTCAACGGTCATTCCTGTTAAAGCATGCATGTCAAATTTCATTAAACGGTCATACCACATATCAACGTAGAGGTAAGGGTCGTTGCTATTAGCCACAGGTGCTGGAACATCGTAAACGTCTTCACACGAATATTCACTAATGGTCGTCATCCCAATCATCCCTGAGCAACGAACAATCGCAGTCGATCCTGCCGCACCATTACCCCAACTTGTCATGAAAAGATTGTCACTCGAAGTGACTCCGATGGTGGGCTCAAAAGTACTCATACCAATACTGTAATATGTGCCCTGGCTAAAAATCGGAATATTGTTTCCATAAAGAATAGATGTTCCATTAATTTCATAGAATTCTGTAGCGTTGCGCCCCCCATCAAAATGATAGAAAGTGGTACCTGGTACAGGCGAATCAAAGTCGAAGGGCGTAGGTTCTTTCAATGTTACTCTATTGTCCTCAGGACTGAGGCAGCCTGCTAGGCTGGAGAAAATGAACAGGAACGCTACTGCAACAGTTGTTTGCTGCATATTGGACGTGAGAGTTCTGGGGCTTTAAGGCTCATGGCGTGCTTTGCATGGGCGCTCTCACCCCATTTTGAGGGTTGAACTGCCGCCTACTGGTAAAACTGGTAGGTAGGTAATTTCATCGCCGTATAGGGTTGGGCCTTCCATTAGAGTCCCAATGACAGCTTCCTCGAAACCCGCGGTATTGTGCGCAAGGGCAATCCATGGTCGCCCCTCGTCATCAATCTCGACATCAATGAAATCTCCGAAACCACCACAGCGGACGTTGCCGCAGTCAGAAGTTACGTCCAGAGGATCATCAGGGTGGTTCACAGCTACACTCGTGATTAGAGGGTGCTCGGCAAAGGCATCAGTCATAATTGCCATATAACCAGACCAACCGCTGTTCGAGGCATTGGTCTCAATATCGTTAACTTCACCAATATAACCAACGACTACACGTCCTTCGGAACCTGCGAATATTGTCGGGAAACCTGTTTCTTTGACGCCCGGGGCTGCAACCATCATCGGGTCGCTCCATGTACCTCCCTGGTCCCTGGAGTAAGCGTACCATGGAAACAAGTCATTACCAATCCATGTTGCGTGAACATTTCCCTCGTCATCTACAGCAGTGGCAACCTCGTGAGCGTGCCATCCATCCTGCATCCCAACTTCAGTCGTAATAGTGTGCTCAGTCCATATGGAGCCACCGTCCAGTGAGCGGTATACAGCAGGGCCATCGCAGGAAGGATTCCCTCTGTACACAGCCCCATAAACTCCACCTGCGACGTGACCATGGAGGCCAGAGCACTGAGGTGTCCCTAACGGATAACCTATTCTCTGCGCATCCCAAGTGTGTCCACCGTCTATAGAACGGGAACACTGAGGTCCAGCTGCAGGTGAACCTGTATTAATGCAGTAAACGTAGACTACCTCTCCTGAAATTGCATTGGAGTGTGGCATCGAGGCAATGCTTTGATGGTCTTGAGGGACAGCATACCCATGAGTTGGGAAAGGCGTACTCCATGACTGGCCGTCATTAGTTGAATATTCAACATTGATTACGGTAAGCGCGTGCATGTCGAATTTGACAAGTTTATCGGTGAACTTATCGACATAGATATAGGGGTCATTGGAGTTCAGCGTCTGCCCTGAACCACCTTCATCTCCACCCAAAAAGGGCCCAATGTCCTCCCACGACTGCCCCTGATCGAGCGAGCGGATGATGTGCGTGCCGTCACCAGCTCCGTTCCAGCTGGTGAAGAAGATAGCTCCCGATGCTGTGATCCCGATTGTCGGCTCGAAAGTGTCGTAACCGGCACCATAGTAAGTTGCGTTTGTGAAGTACGGCACATTATTACCAATAAGATTCGGTGTAATGTTCGCTTCTAAGACAGCGGAGGGGTCTGTCGCATCGACAGCCCACGGCTTAGCAACGGTCCCTGCATAGTGGTACCAAGTGGTAATAGGTTGGAACTGGTCGAAGTCAAACGGCGTCAACTCTGGCAGGTAGGTTCGTTTATCTTCGGGCTCAAGACAGCCTGCCAGCGCAGGTAGCAGAAACAAGAGAATAACACAAGTGACGGGTAGGGTACTGATTTTCTTCACGCCATTACTCCGGTTATTAGGTGGTGGGCCCGGGCGGATTTGAACCGCCGATCTTCGCCATGTCAAGGCGACGTCATAACCCCTAGACCACGGGCCCCCCGGCTCGGACCGAGTGGGGCGGTTTAAAATTCTGCGCCGGCCAGCCTGCCCAGTTCATGTAACGCATCCGCATATTCGTCCCCTTCGGCATCGACTGCAGATTCGAATATTGGTTGTAGTTCATCAGCGAATTCGCGCACCTCGCGGCTGAACTGCCATTCCCGACCAGTTGCGCTGCCGGTATGACGCAAAATAGCCCATGTCAATGCCTGCTCCGGATGGCTCGCCTCCGCTGCAGTGGCTAATTCGCGCAGCAGCACATCATTGCGACCGGTTCGGAGCAGTCTTACCGCACGGTCAGCCAGTGCTGGCAACGGTGGCAGCCCCTTCAATACAGGCAATGCTGCCAGTGCATCCTGAATTTTGGCCTGTGCTAACGTTTCGCGCAGCTGTTCTAGCGGCTCTCTATTGTCGGGAGTTCCTCCCCATTTAGCCAGCAGCTGTTGTCCTACTGACTTCCAGGTGGTGCTAGCTAGTGCGCCTAAAGTTAGTGCATCAATCGAAACTGCACCAGCGTATCCTTCCAGCAGTTCACGTGCAATGCGGGCGTCGTGGCCAGAAAGCGACAGTCGTGCACTGAACTCCTTTGGTGCGAGTAGTTCACTGCCATGTATGACGCCATGCTCACTTCCCTCAGCTACCCGTTCACGTTGCCATTCACCTAATCTAGTCCATAATTCGGCGTCGGTGAGTTGTCCCGTGAGATATTGCTTTAGAGCTGGGCAATCAACAGGCGGTGCGAGTGTATCAAGCGATGTCACTGCATCTACTTCCCAGTCGCTTATTGCATCGGTGGCGTGCTGGTGTTCGAGCAAGTCAATGATTGTTTTGCGGTTTGAGCGGCGCCAGCCTGCAGTGGGCAGGCGCACTTTCCGGTCGAGCGAAACACAGCGTAGTGTCAGTCCTTCACCGTCGTTGTCGCTCCAACCACGTGGCAGAGCGGCACGTAGTTCATCCCACAATTGAGGCGGCAACCCTGGTGAGTGACCGGTGCAGACCAGCCGTTTTGGAAGTGAGTAGAGCCATATATCCTTCCGCTGGACGTATGCAATGTGCGCTAGCGCACGCCAAGTACGGTGATGGAAATTCTGGACGCCAATGAGCCGTTCCTTGGGGATTGACTGTCCGCGCTGGACGTAACTCACCTCCCCGGTTGGATAGCGTGCAACTGCCATTATTGGAGCCTTACCGGCATCTAGTAGACTTAAACTCGCTTGCAAGGCGAGTGCAAGTGGGTCCTTCAGCCGCCGGCCGAACATACGTCCTAGAAATCCACGTTCGTCAGGCAGCACAGCCTGTTCGAGTTGCTTACGTACATCAGGATAGATGCACTCACCTGGAGGGTGCTGACATTTTGGTAGTAGCAACTCCGGCTTCTTTTTCAGCTGCTTTACCCGTTCTAGCAGTTTGCGCTGTTCAACGCGCGTTGCAGTACGGGTGCCCGGGAGTCTTGCCTTGCGTCGCTTGGCCATATTTACCTCATTTGCAGCTTCCGCTGCACCCGTTCGAAGAAGCGGTTACCGAAGCGCACAAAGCGAGTCGGGGTTGTAGACTTTACAATAGTTATCTTGTCATCCACTCCTACAGCCAGTTCATCGTGTCCATCTAGCACGATAACAGATTGCTGTGGGTTTAGGAGCCGGATGCCTAATTCCATGTTATCGGAAATCACGAACGGTCGTGATCCGATGCGGTAGGGCGCAATCGGTACCATCACATGCGCTCCGACAGTAGGATGTAGGATGGGTGAGCCGGCTGACATAGCGTAGCTTGTCGAACCCGTAGGCGTGGCAACAATCACTCCGTCAGCACGGAATTCGTCTGCTATCTGGCCATCTATTTTTATGCGGAATTTTTGAATCTTAGCGACACGCGCGGTGTGGATCACAGCCTCGTTTAGTGCCCGTCCTACTGATAGGCCATTGATTCGTACATCGAGACGCTGTAGTTTTTCAACATCGTAATCGCCTGCTTTGAGCCGTTCCAAATCAGCCTCTAGAGTGTCACCGAACTCGGTCTCGGTCAAGAAGCCAACCTGCCCAGTGTTAATGCCGAAGATTGGCACGTCTAGTTGGGACAGTGCATAGAGTAGCGTACCGTCGCCTCCTAATGCCACTAACAGCTCGCTTTGCAGTTCAGAGAGGGGCTTTCCCTTGCGGCCTAGCAGTTGCGCTGTAGCCTCTTCAAGTTCAGCGTCACCAATTAGCTCGAGTAGTAACTCTAGTTTTTCCACTGCCTGAGGGTGGTTGGGATTAGCGATCAGTGCGAACTTCACGTCGCTTCAGAAATGGGGTGCTAATAAGCCCGCAGGCGATATGTAGTAGCTGTTGCTTGCGACTCGATGAAACTGGGCGCACACGTCTCAGTTGCCGGTGGGCTGCACAATGCGGTCAGTGAGGCGCTGACTATTGGAGCCGACACGTTCCAGATGTTCAGCAAGAACCAGAGGCAATGGATTGCGAAGCCATTGACTGAAGAACAGCTTGAGCAGTTTCACACGGCATTGGCGAAAAGCCAACTGGGACCAGTGATGATTCACGATTCTTATTTGATTAATATGGGATCGCCCGACGAATCAAAGGGTAAGCGAGCGCAACATGCCTTCCTTGATGAATACCGCCGCTGCGAGGCATTGGGCGTCCCCTATCTGAATTTTCACCCAGGTTCACATACTCACCCTCAGAAGGCAATGCGCGACGATCGTGCAACGCGCGATGCAGCACTGGAGCGGATTGCCACTCACATTAACACTACATTGGAAAAAACTGACGATTTTGAATCATTGTTAGTGCTGGAAAATGCCGCAGGTCAGGGAACCAATGTTGGCATCACCTTCGCTGAACTAGCGCATATTCTGGAGCACGTCGAGGATCAATCTCGCATGGGAGTTTGTATCGATACGCAGCACGCCTGGGCATCAGGTTACGACTGGGTTAGCAACTACAGTGGAATTTGGGAGGAATTTGATTCATTAATCAACAGGGATAGACTGGTCGGAATGCATCTTAATGATTCTCTTAGCGACTGTGGTTCACGCGTCGACCGCCATGCTAACCACGGCGAGGGGAAACTGGGTGAGGGAGTTTTCAGGTCACTCATGCAGGACTCTCGACTGGATGGTATTGCCGGATATCTGGAAACTCCCGGTGGTCCCGACCGTTGGAAGCCGGAAATCGCTCGACTGCGCGAGTTGGCAGAGCGATGAAGCAAATTACTGAAATACTCGTGGAACAGCGCGAAACGCCTTTTGACCAGATCTCAAAATTGCTTCCAGACTGGATGAAATCCGACCTTCCGCGCAAGTGGAAGCGTATTGGAAGCGTTCTTATAATTCGAATTCCAGAAAAACTACAAGGACATGCAGAGGAAATTGCTGAAGCCTACTCCATTCTTCCAGGCATTTCCAGTGTTGTTGAAATAGGGAACATTTCCGGAGAACTGCGGCAGCCTTCTGATGTTCGTTTACTCTATGGCGATAGCACTGAAACAACGGTTATTGAATATGGAATCAGCTATAGGCTGGACGTCGCTAAGCAGATGTGGTCGGCAGGTAACGTGGGGTGGAGGGCAGGCCCAAGAGGCCCGCCTAAGGTAAATGCGATTTATGACTTCCAGAACCCTCGAGTGATTATGGATTGTTTTGCTGGGGTCGGTTATTTTGCATTGCAAATGGCCAAAGCCTATCCTAATGCCAAGGTCGTTGCTATTGACAAAAATCCGGAATCGATTCAATATCTACGTCAGAATATTGATCTGAATAATATTGTTAACATAGATATTGTCAACAAAGATTGCCGTGAGGAATACAGAAAAGCGGATGTAATTCACTTGGGATATATTGGTGGAACATCTGATTTCTTATCGCACGCTTCTAACTGCCTCGAATATTCAGGCAAGATTATTTTTCATGAAGTATATCGTGATAAATGGCTTGGTTTCAGGAAAAGAAGTGATTGGGGCAGTATACCTGCAAACCTCTCAAAAAAAATGGATGAGCATTCCTATGCAGTTGAGGCATTTGCACGGGTCAAAGCTTATGGCCCCAGTTCAAGCCATATAATTGCCCGGTTGAAAAGGGGAAATTAGTTATCTGATTTGTCAATCTTGGAAAAAAGTTCTTCCAAGCATTTATCTGCACCACTAATTTTATCCATGTCTCCATTCCAATTCTCAAGAACGGCCATATTTTCTAATTCAAAAGCAATCACGGCATCAGTGATAGCGTTTTCTGCTTCCTGTTTGAAAGTCCCTGTGTAAACAATAGCCAGGTCCGTGAAGGCAGCTGATCCGAATTTGATGTGAATATCTCCGAAGTGTATGTCTTCGAGAGATGAATCTGTATTTTGGCTAACGGCATCTTCCATAAAGTCCTTGATGGCAGTAAACATACTCCCCATGATATCGGCATCAGTGTTGTCGACGTCATTGGTTGTAAGCTTTCCTATCACTATACCTGATTTAGTTAAAAGAAACAGATTGTGTATGCGCCCTGCCTTACCGGGATGAATCAATTTTTCCTGAAGCGCATTAACGAGTTGAGTAAATTCAGCAGATTTTGACCCTGTATCATAAAGACCCATCTTTTCCGGTGAGAAATTGTCTACTAGTGAACGGAATTCAGTCACATCAATAATACCTTCCCTCTTTTTTTCCAGTTCTTTAGAAAAGTCCGTGGCCTTTTCAAGGGCTCCTCGTACTGTAGAAACAGTCATTGGTTTCAAGATGTAGTCCATGGCGCCATGCCTGAAGGCAGTTATTGAATTCTGGATGTCAGTTTCAGAAGTAAGCATAACAACAGGTAAATCGGGTTTATTTGACTTTACAATCTTAAGTAATTCGAGACCAGACATTACGGGCATATGTATATCGCAAAACATCATCAAATAATCCCTTTCATCTAATTTTTTGAGGGCATCTTCCGGATCTTCAGCGAGATAAAGCTTGTATTCAGGCCATTTCTTGAATATGAATTCCATACCCATGCGAACTGCAAAATCATCGTCAACGGCAAGTATATTTGAAAAATTTTCTTTGGTCATACTAAATTAATATTAGGTGAACATCTCAATTTTCTCCAGAAGTAGGGGTAATCTTACGGGTTTGGTTTCGTATTCATCACAGCCAGCTTCCATGGCTTGTTTTCGGTGTTCCCCCATTGCATGCGCAGTCAATGCGATTACAGGTATGTCCTTAACCTGATCATCTGCTTTTATTTCTCTTGTAGCTTCTAGTCCATCCTTCACAGGTAATCCCATATCCATCAAAATAACGTCAGGCCCCTCACTTTTAGCCATATCGACAGCTTCTTGTCCATCCACAGCACATACAATTTCAAAACCTTTCTTGACCAGTCTTCTAGTTAACATATCCCTATTCATTTCATTATCTTCTACTAGCAGTATTTTCGTCATTTTTTCTCCTTAATTGTTTTTGGTATAGTTATTGTGAAAGTTGTCCCCTCCCCAACTTTACTTTTAATATCTATTTTTCCGTCCATCATTTCTGTAATTTTCTTGCTAATAGGCAATCCTAGGCCCGTTCCGCCGTACTTCTTCGAGGTGGATGTCTCGGCTTGCATAAATTCTTCAAATGCGTTTTTGAGTTGTTTTGGCGTCATTCCAATGCCAGTATCCGAAAGTTCAAATTTGACGCTGGCCCTAGCTGCTTTGCTAACTTTCAGTTTTACAACCCCTTCTTCCGTAAACTTGGCCGCATTACTCAATAGATTAAGTAGGACCTGCCGGAGTTTTGTTTCATCGTTCCTGAGATTTCCAATGGAATCATCAAGTTCAACTATCATTTTGTTCCTGTTTTTCTCCACGAGGGGTTGCGCGGTAGATATTACTTGTGAAATGAATTTTTCCAGTTCAAAATCTTCAAGATAGAGGTCCATTTTCCCAGCTTCAATTTTGGAAATATCTAGAATGTCGTTGATGAGGGTAAGGAGGTGTTCTCCCGACGAATGTATCTTGGTAAGGTCATCCGTATAAGTTTCCAAGCCGTCATCTTCAGACTCTTCGATTAGCATTTCGCTGTAGCCAATTATAGCATTGAGCGGGGTTCGTAATTCGTGACTGACTTTTGCCAGAAAATCAGTTTTTGCCTGGCTGGCTGAACTAGCTTTTTCCATTGCAATTTGCAGTTCATTTTTCTGTTTGTGCATTACTTTGCCTGACTCTTCAAGTTTCTCCATCAGAATATTGTAATGATATCCAATTTGCCCAGCTTCAGTAAAGAGATCTTCGGGTCCCCTTATGGACAAATTCCCTGTTTTAGACTGGTATTGCATTACTTTCAGGAGATCGATATGATCACTGCTGGAGTCGTGCTCAGCAATATTCAGTCCAATGTCTTCTGCTTCTTGACTAACACGCAACGGATTATAGCTATTAATTGCCTTCATGATTGTATAGCTTGCTACAAACGCGTATAATCCGACAGAAAACACTCCGGATAGCTGTGCGATAAATTGATCTATTCGGATATTTCCTGAATATGAAATAAGCTGGCTGTTGCCAAGTAACATCTCCTCCGTTGCAAAAAAGGGCAAGGCAAGCGTTCCAAATATACCGCCGGCGAGATGAACAGGTATGGCTCCAACCGGGTCATCGAGTTCAAATCGCTCTAGTAGTCGGGTGGCGTAGAGAGCCACAATTCCCCCTCCAGCTCCAATAATTACGGCACCTAATGGAGTTACAATATTACAACTTGCAGTTATTGCAACGAGTCCTGCAAGTAATCCGTTAATCAAGTCGCCAGCCGGCGCCGTTCCATTTTGTACTGCCCAAAAAATCAGGCACGCAACAATACCTGCCGCAGCTGCTAGGAATGTATTTAGCAGGATTCCAGGAACAGCATCATCCAGTACGAGTTGGCTGCCTCCATTGAATCCGTGCCATCCAAATCCCAGTAGTAGCACACCTAGTACAGAGAGTGGTAGGTTGCTGGGTGAAAATTTCCGGACTTCTCCCTCAACAAAGCGGCCTGTACGTGGCCCGATAATCAATATAACTGCCAAGCCGACCCAACCACCAGTGGAGTGAACTACAGTTGATCCTGCAAAATCCAGTAGACCTAGATCGTACAACCAGCCACTAGTTCCATCCCCTCCAAATTTATCATCACTATTAGCCCAAGCCCAGTGGCCGATTACTGGGTAAATCGCCGTCCCAACAAGCGCAGTTATTATCAAGTAGCTGTTGAATTTTAGTCTTTCTGCAACCGAGCCTGAAATTATAGATGCGGCAGTTGCACAGAACATGGACTGAAATATGAAGAAAGTCATTGCTGGCCCTGAAGTAGGAGTCCCGCTTGGATCAAAGAAAAAGTTATTTGTTCCAAATAATCCGCTCTGGCTTGCACCAAACATTATTCCATATCCAATAATCCAGTAGGATACTATTGATATTCCAAAATCAGAAACATTTTTTAATGCAACATTTATGTTATTTTTGTTTCGGATAATGCCGGATTCAAGGCACATGAATCCTGCTTGCATCATAAAGACCAGAATTGCACAAATAAGCATCCAGAGAAGATTTATATTCTCTAAATTTTCTTCAGCATTAGCTTCAGCTAATATCCCAGGCATAATCAGGTTTACTGAAATTATGAAAAGAAGCGAATATATCAGGAGTCTCCTGAAATTTTGCAGAATACTACTTGTCATGTCATAATCCTATTTTTCGTGGTAGTAGAATATGGCATCCTTTTCTTCGGGCAAATAGAGCGAAGTCGGTATTCTATTCATCAGTTCAATAAATCATATGTATGTATTTAATATTTCAATTCGTGTATTGGATAACTATATTTTAAGGGTCGGTATATTGCAGTCGATGGACGACTTTGATGTTGAGGAGTGGGCTGAAATGCAAACAAAGTATGTAACTCATATCATCAGTGAAATTCCTAAAATTAAGGCAGCCTTAAATTCTAAAGATTATGAAGGACTGAGGATTTTTGGACACAATATCAAAGGAAGTGGTGGAATGTATGGTTTTGATGACGTAACAGATGTTGGCTTTAAGATGGAATCTTTGGCTAAGGCAGAAGATTTTAATTCTCTCGAAGCGGTTGTAGGTGAATTGGAAACAATTATCAATGCAAAAAATTGTAAGTAGTTAATAATCTGGCCGCAACACGACTTTACCGAACATCTCACCGCGCTCTATGATTTCATGACCACGTCGCCCTTCGGAAAGCGGCAGCTCGCAGTGTATAATCGGTTTCAGCGCGCCTCGTTCGAGAAGTTCCAACACAGCAGCAAAGTCAGCGTGCGAGCCCATTGTCGATCCTAGAACGGAGAGTTGTCTAGTAAAGATGAAACGGACATCTGTCTCCGCTAGTGGACCGCTGGTGTTGCCAACAGTAACGATACGGCCACCGATGCCCGCCAGTCGCAGCGACTGTTTCCAAGTC
Source organism: Chloroflexota bacterium (assembly GCA_002687335.1). The sequence continues at coordinate 2,207 of NYZY01000082.1, read as the reverse complement.
GCGCGTCCAACGTTGTCAATGATAACATCGTATCCACGGCGTTCAGTAGCGGCGAACAACGGTTTGTGCCATGCCTCGTCTGTTTTGTAGTCAACAACCAGTGCAGCACCCAGTTCTTTGGCGCGTTGCGCTTTCTCGGAGCCACCTGCCACCACATGCACCTCGGCACCTAGGTGGCGTCCAAGTTGGATGGCTGTTGAGTTCACGCCACCTCCAGAGCCAATGACTAGCATTCGCTCGCCCGTTTGTAGTCGCGCACGATGAACCAGCATGCGGTATGCAGTCAACCCGACCAGCAACGGTGCAGCCGCTTCCGCTGCCGTGAGGCATGTCGGTCGCGGGTGCAGGTTCTCTAGCGGAACTGCCACAAACTCGGCGAAACCGCCGCGAACATGTTCTCCAAGTATACGGTAACCGGGCGACATCGAATCCTCTCCACGTGTGGTCCAGGCGTCCTGTCGTGTCGAGATGCCCGGATCAACTACCACAGCGTCGCCCGTGTTCCAGTTGCCAGCGTCCGTGGCCAGTGTACCGGCGATGTCGCTGCCGCCAATATGAGGCATATCTAATTTTAGGCCGGGCCAACCACGCCGCACCCAAATATCGAGGTGGTTTAGCGCACACGCTTCGACCTTCAGCAACGCCCATCCGTCCGGGACTTCCGGGTCAGGGACTTCCCCGAACTGTAGTACGTCCAGTTCACCGTGTGCTTCGAAGTTGAGTGCTTGCATTAGAATGTGAAAGTAGTGGTGTTTTTAGGACTGCAGGCCGTCCAATTCTGCATTAGTCACCTGTGACTGTGATGATAACCTTGCGTTGGTGCCCATGCGCACGATGTTCCCAGAGGTAGATGCCTTGCCAGCGTCCTAGGAGCAACTCGCCTTCGGAAACTGGGATACTCTCTGAAATTGAGGTGAGTGCGCTCCGAATATGGGCAGGCATGTCGTCACTGCCCTCAATGCCATGTGCATAGCTGCCATCTTCGGGCGCGATGCGAGACATGAATTGAGCGAGATCCTGCCTTACCGACGGGTCATAGTTCTCCTGTAGCAGCAGGCTAGCACTGGTATGACGAATGAATAGGTGGCAGATGCCATCACGAACACCCGCATTAACGACTACATTCTGCACATCCTGGGAAATGTCATGGAATGCATAAGGCTCGGTCTGCACAGTGAGTGTGGTACGCTCTTGTCGCATGGCGGTGCGGTTATCCGCTCCACGCATTAAGAGCGCATGCTCACGCTGGTCGGACTGGGATTAGGTGGTCTGGAATCGCTAACGCAGGCTGGCATTGCCGCTATCAGTGCAGCCGACACGATCTACGCCGAGGGCTATACTTCACCTCTGGTACCGGAAACACTGGCATGGATTGAGCAGGAAGCTGGTAGCGTACTATTGCTCTCGCGCGAGGAAGTCGAGCAACCCAAACTGCTGCTCGTAGCGGCGCGTAATAGCGATATTGTACTGCTAGTTGGCGGAGATCCATTCGCTGCCACAACGCATGTCAGCTTGCGGTTGCAGTGTAGCGAAGCTGGGATTGAGTGCCGCGCTGTGCACAATACATCGGTATTGACTGCGGTTGCTGGTGAGCTGGGGCTACAACATTATCGCTTCGGTCCGGTCACGACGTTAGTGCTATCTGAAGGCAATTACAAGCCACTCTCACCCGTAAAACAGGTAGTGCAGAATTTAGAGCTGGGATTCCACTCGCTGGTGCTCCTCGATATTCGCGCCGATGACCCCGCTGTTGAACCACGGCTGATGACTGCTCAGGAGGGGGCGAGGTTGCTGCTGGATGGCGGCGTACTCCCCGAAGCGCTGGCATGCGCGGCAGCCCGTGTCAGTCGTAGCGACCAAAAGCTTTGGATTGGTTCGCTGAGTGAAATGCCCCAGGCTGGCCTTGGTCTGACACCACATTCACTCGTAATTCCAGGGAAACTGCACTTCGTCGAAGAAGAAGCCCTAGCAACGCTTCGCGAATAGGCAGCGGGTCCCACGGGTGTTTAAGCGCCGCCCGAGGTTGAGGTACTAGTTATGGAATGGTATTACTGGGTAGGTGCTGGCGCTCTTGGCTGGTTTATCAGCGCAGCGATGTCACACTTGCGTTGCTGGTACTATGGTATTGCCCCTTACGACGGAAGCGACGAAGAATAGTACCCGGCAGCGCTGCAGCTCGCGGAGTACTGGCTGGAGCGTTCCCGAGT
>NYZY01000081.1 GCA_002687335.1 Chloroflexota bacterium | reverse complement strand
TGTGACAATACTCCGTTGTGCAGTCCAAACCGCTCTCGCAATTGAGTAAGGTTGGCGCCAGGATGGCCGTAGATATATTGCATCAGATTCTGACGCGTGGGGTGGTCGGCTAGTCGGTCACGTTGCAGTCGGGTGTAGAGCGGAAGTAGCAGTTTGAAGCTGTGGTAACGTAGGTTTTCAGATTTGGAAAAATAGTATGCGGTGCTTAGTATTCCGATTATACCGGCGGCGACGGCGGTCGAGCGCAAAGGCAGACTTGTCTCAGCTTCTGGCTCTGCCGCCATTTCGAGAGCAACGGCACGGAATTGCGCATCCTGGTCGTTAATCAGGGTGGCACCTCCCTTGAGTTCGACTTCTAGCGTGTGCAACCCGACAATAACGGGGCTGTGCTCGAAATCAAAATGCATGGACTCTCCGTTTTCGAGGCGATTTACGGGCTGAGAAGCGAGCAGTTCGCGACTATCATCTGCCGCCGTGAGCCACAGCTCCAGCGTCAATTCGCTGACGGGATAACCTTGGTTGCTAATCTCTATGCTGCCCTCGACTGTTTGGCCTAGTAACACTCCGTTGCGATTGAAGTGTAGTTCATCAACCACAATTTCAGAGGCTCGATAGGTTAGCACGTGATTCAGTGTCACGCTTTCCCCTGTTGAAAGTTGTTCTAGCAGCACTGTGAACTGACTACCTCCTTCGTGTGGGGCTTCCGACTGTGGGGTCAGCATGAGGTCTATGGTCTGGGTTTCATCAACCAGCAACGTAATCTCTGACACTCCTTCTAGCTGCATCAGGAAGTTTGGTGCGTAGAAATATTGTAGGCTAAAGATTTCGGTATCGAATCCTTTGTTTACAATCTGCAGGCTTAGGGTTTCGTCCTCACCTGAAACAAACTCGATGGTCGCCCCTTCCCAGCCCGGAACCAGTTCCTGCACAGGTTCAAGAGAGGTGGCGTCGAAGCGGTGAATATCGAGGCTGGCTATCGCTCGCACCACTACAGACTCACCACCACCCAGTGTAAGTGGCTCCGACCCAGCCGTAAGGTGTTGAATCTGCCCTCCGTCTTCGCTCCAGCTATCGAGCATCTCACCGTTGTGTTGCAGGTCGCCCTCAAAGAGAATTGCCGCAGCTTCGAACGAGAGTGCCAGTTCCTGCTCTAGGGACAGCCCGTTCTCAGGTAATACATACTGCTCCCGCGAGTACAAGAGGTGGCACGTCTGCGCGCGAGACCAACGGTCCAGTACCTTGATTTCAAGCTGGCATTCGTAGATGCCAGGTTCGCTCAGTGCAGGGACAAAATTCAGTTGCCGTGTTTCGCCGGCAGGTAGGTAGAGTGATTGTTGTAACGATGCGATTGTTTCTCCCTGCCACTTCACATTTAGTGAGGCACTGATATTGCCCAGGTATTGCGTGAATAGTCCGCTGTTGTAAAGTTCTACCCCGACGCCATTTTCACTGGAATAGGCGAGGAAACTGACATCCGGAAACGACACATCTAATTCGTGCTTGGGTGTGACGCCTTGCACATCAGCCCAATTAAGCTGCCAGGTAGGATTTATTTCCGGCTCCCCAATCACTGCCTCGAACTGGATGAAACAGCGCTCTGCTGGTGGAAGTAAAAGTGTCGTGCTACCGTCAAAACTACCAGGTGAAAGTGCAGTTAATTCGTGCCAGGTAGCCGTATAGCGCTTATCCAGTGAATCAAAGTCTGTGGAATAACTGATACTGAACTCAGCATCTGTCGCTAGGCTGTAGACATGGTTAATTTCTAGGACTGATTCACTGTAGACGGAACTGTCAATAGGGCCGAAAACCAGACCAACCCGCGAGTTATCGTTTGGCTGCAGCACGAATTCCTGCCCATCCAGGGACCACGCTGCACCTCCTGTAAATGTGACTTGGTCAGAAATGCCCGGTATAACGGTCAGATGATCGTAAAAAGTGAAGTTCCAGCTCTTTTCAATAGTCTGGAGTTGGTTGTCAAAGTTCATGACGAGCGATATATAAAAAGAATAATCTCCAGAATAGTGGCTCTGGAAAGGTATATCGTAGTTGTCTGATTCACTCTCAGCCAGCGTGAACTGCAGGTTTGGCTGGGGTAAGAGAACTGGCTGTTGCAGATCATGGCTTTGGAGTTCGGCGGAGAGGCTGAATTCGGTTTCCCCTGCGAAAGGATTATTAATAACGACAGTTAGGTTATTTTCTTGATTTGTGTAAAAATGATTAATTTCTCCTGAATCTATTATTTCGCCTTTACTACCAGGGAGGAGCACAAGGGCAAGTGAAATGAGGAGTGCAACCAAGGAAATAATGCCAGCTGCCCTTGTGCTCACTCTCTGCTAGCGCCCTCTCGTATTAATAAGTTCTGTACATTTTTTTGACAATCGGGGGAAGTCTTTTTGATTTTTAATTATCCTAATAAAATAATATAATTAATATTACTTAAATAGATTAATAAATCTTTTAGTTCTAATTATAGTCAGTTGTCAGTATTTGACCCGGAAATTGCTGCAACAGGAGATGCGCCAAGTGTTTAGACACTGATATCGAGCAGGTCTCCAGAGATATTTGCGAGATTTTGGTCCAACCCAGCATCTCTCCCTGACGGTTAGATGCTTAATTCTTTTTATAATCTAGAATAGATTTCCAGTTGTTTTTGTATTTGTCCCATTTGGATGGTCTTAGTTTTGTCTGACTGGAATGTCTGGTTTTGTAGTTTCCTGTCAATGCATTTTCAGAGATTGCAATCAACTGGCCGCGGTTAGTTCTATCCTTGTTCGGGATTATGAATGAACATAGGTATGTGTTATCCTCGTCCAGAGCAACAAGAACATAAAAGTCAATCCAATCCTGTTCCTTAGAGATTCTGAATTTCCAGTTTTTGTAAAAATAATCTACTTTCTCACCATTTTTCTTCAGGAAACCGCCGCTTTTTTTGTTGATGTGGGGTTTGGACGACTTAATTTCGAGTGCAGCTCCATTACCGGCAATCAAGTCGAAAACCATCCCCTCCGCCGTTCTATCGGTTTTGAGCCCCTCGTATGCAAGTTCAAGTTGAGCAATGCACTCACCTAAATATCCCACAAATTTCCTTTCATCTGCTAATTTTGGATTCATATTTTAATTTTGATATAATCTCCAGGTGCCTTGATGAAGTCTTGGTCTAATCCTAGATATATTTCTGTTGTTCGTATACTACTATGCCCAAGGCTAATTTGTATTTGTCTGAGAGGGGCTCCTGCCCTGTAGGATAATTGTGCGTAAGTTCTTCTCAGATCGTGAGGGAGGACTGGTTTCCCCAGATATTTATTTGAATATTTTCTGGTTAAATCTCTGATTGCTTGAGGCGAGATCTTTGTATTGCCAGGCGTTCCATTTTTTCGGATTGAAAAAAACAGTCTTTCAGTAAAATTCCAGGCCAGCTCCTCTCTCATTTCTAGCCACTTCTTGATTAAGTTCATACACCATTCAGGAATTGCAACAGTTCTGTATCTCTCACCTTTACCTTTGATATCGGTAAATGCCCATCGCCCTTCCACTTTTCCAATTTGTGAGCATTCCAATTCGGACACTTCAAATCTACGTAAACCAGAACCCAGCATTGTTGCTAGAATAGCCTTGTCACGTATTGTTCTATTGTTGTTATTTTGGATACTTCTCAGAAATAGTTGTATTTCTTCATGGCTAAGCCAAGTTTTGACCCTCTGACCCCTCGGTCCCTTGATTTTAATCTCCTTTAGATTGGTATACGTGTCATTGTCAATTACTCCAGATTTCCATAATTCCCGAAAGAGCTGTTTTGTTATCGAAAGTTTTGTAGCAATAGTTGACCTCGCGTACCCGCTATGTTTCATGTAGAGAATATATTCTCTGATTACCTCAGGACTTAATTCAGAATACTCTGTGTTTTGATACCATCTGAAAAATTGTGTTAACGCTGAAGCATAATTTTGGCGTGTGTTTTCGTTTTGTTTCTGATTTACAATTGCAAACACTATTTTTTGCACAGGGCTTGCTACAAGCTTGGTTTCAAACATTACTTTCTACTTTACCTCTAATAAAAAGTAATATATAAAGTAATCGTTTTTTGCAAGTATGAACAGATCTCTGAAAAACGCAGAAACCCCTAGGTTTGTGCAAAAATCAGGGTTTTGTGAATATTAGTATAATCAATAATATAACGAGTTTTAGTATAATTGATTAAATAATACTAATCATTAAATAATAGTAAAATCAGTAATTATAGTATTTCTGTTAATATTATATGATTTAGTATATTCTATTATATTATAATTATTTATTAAATTAAATAAGTTGTTATTTTTGGCTCGCGAATAACTCTATCCTTTTCCTCGTCCATCTATCGCAGCTACTACTATAGCCAGACCTGCAATAAATCTTCTATCAAGAGGGTGGTTGGGTGGAATATTGACCACCAGCTTCTTGATGAATGGATTGAACATCTGCCTCATTGTTACAGGTTCGGTACTGTCTTTAATCTGAATGTGAAATTTCTTTGGCAAGATTAATCCCAATAGTAATCGTCTGGCCAAGGCCTGCCCCATACTATCCTCAATCAACATTCCAAATTCCTTGCCTGCAGCGTCTAGAAGGTGCCATCTGGTTCTGAGTATGGATGCCCAGAATTTGCGTCTTACCGTACCTAAAACCTCACCAGTTTCGCAGTCAATTACGTCATAGCCGCCCCAAGCATCAACAAATTGTTTTTGTTTGATCTTTAACCATTCATGATTTTTTGATGGATCCGAATATATTCGAATATCTTCCTTTAGTTTGAAACGTTTTTGTTCGCAGTAACCGTATCGTTTTTGATTTACATCCTCAAACCAGAACTTGTTACCAAATATTTTCCAGAATTTCTCCCGAATCATATATTGATTCAGTTCTAGCACTCCAGCCATATCCTACGATTGACTTCTGCTATTTTAGTCTTGTTAACTTTCTTAAATGCCATTTGATTCAGGCGATGTGGATGAAACTCATTCTTCAGTCGAACAGGATTCAAGTTATACTGGAGTAATTCCTTTCAAAGGTTTCTGGATACGATTGGTAGCTGCGATTATTGATGGCATTTTGTTGTTAGTAGCATTTTTTGTATTCGCGATTTTAATCACGCTAATTTTCGGAGGCATCGGTGACCTTCTTGGTGGCGAGGAAGGCGCTTTCGGTGCAGGGTTAATGGGGTTCTTACTTGCAATACTAGTGTTTACAATTTTCCAGCTTCTTTACAAACCCCTCATGGAAGCATCAGAATTTCAAGGTACACTGGGAAAATATATGTTGGGGATGAAAGTTGTAAAAGCCAATGGTGAGAGGTTGGATATGGGCACATCATTTGTGCGATCAATAGTTTACCTTGTTTGTATGGCGCTGATGTCTTTAGTCGTCCCGGTTCTCGCCTTTTTTATGATTGGTTTTACTGAACAGAAGCAAGGTTTGCATGATATCGTGGCCAAGACATTTGTGGTTCCACAGCACTGGTCTGGCCCCATTCCAGTGCCTCAAGACGGATTTGGAGCATAGCGGAACTGGATATACAGACCTAATCACTGATGAAGAGACGTGAAATCAGTTGCCATCATCATCATCGTTTCTGATATAATCTTTTTTCTCAGACCAGGCGCTTTCTTTGTCATCCCAGCCGGTTCCGGGTTCTGGTGTACTGACGCTTTCACCAGGCGCCGTTGCCCACTGATTGGGGTCTTCTTCCTGCATGGTGAATGCCATGATTATGCCAACCAGCAACACAATGCTACCACAGCAGCAGACTCCAAATGAGGCTACGAAGCCAATTATCGCACCAATAACGTCATCTATAATTCCTTGCACGTCATAAACTTCTATTTTAGTACCATTTGTGTTCCATGTGTATGTACCGTCCGGACAACCTTCCTTGCAGATGTATCCTACATGTATCGTCCCATCTTCCTCGGTGTCATCGTCGAACACACATTCAGTGCTGAAAACGTTTTTCCCAGTAGAGTCCTTCAAGGTAAAATTACTAACCAGGTCACAATCTTTAGTGGTAAGGTTCGCACTCCCTCCTTCAGGCGTAGAAGATCTTCCATTCGCGTAATTACCTTCCATAACAACGACTAGGTAATTGTCATCTTTGTTCCAACCTTCGAGCTCCATCTCGGAATCCGCACCCCTATACAGGAGATATTCCTCACCTGCCGAGCTTTCAAGATCTTCAATTGAATCTCCAGATTTAAGCCATATAGCTACACCACCGATAATGAGCAGGACGCCAACTGCTATGACTGCTATCGCTATTTTGTTCATATTTTTCTATTGCTTGTCCTTTATACGAGTTTTCTATCGATGAAGAGGTGTGAAATCGCTCGTCATCGTTCTTATCATTTCTGACCTAATCTTTTTTCTCAGACCAGCCGCTTTCTTTGTCATCCCAGCCGGTTCCGGATTCTGGTGCACTGACGCTTTCGCCAGGCGACTCTGCCCATTGTTCCTTGTCGTCATCCTTCATGATGAATGCGAGGATTATGCCGAACAGCAACAAAATGCTACCGCAACAGGAGATTCCCAATGAGGTCAAAAACGAAACTATTATCGCAAAAAATCCATCAATTAGTGTGTTCAAATCGTAGACCATCACCACTACGCCGTCAGTGTCCCAAGTATAGGTCCCACTGGTACATGCTGCGTACCAACTGCCAGAGCTGTTATCATTGTCCTTGTTGTAGCATAGTCTTCCTACAACAATCCAATCATCACTTTCGGCAGTCTCTCCGTCATCGTCGATATAGTTGCATCTAGGAAAGAAAACTTGTGTATCTTCTTCATTATGGGTTAATGTAAATGTTTTTACCTTATTACAATCAGCTTCTGTTAAATTCCAAGTGTTGTTCCCATGATTCTCATTGTATCCGCCTTCTCCTCCACCTTCATAGGTACTTTCTATATGAACATACAAACCCAAACCACTATAGTTCGCAGGTATTTTCATCTCCCCATCAGCGCCTTCGTATAGTACACCATCTACAAGGGTTTCGTTAGCCCTATCATCTATTGTTAGAAAGATGTAAATGCCAGCCAAAATCATGATGGCCCCAATGACGATAAGGCTCATCGGAATTTTCTTCATATTTTCCTATTGCACATCCTTTATATATGTTTCGTGCAAAAATATTTTTTTTGACTATAACTAGTATTCGTAGAAGCCTCTGCCACTCTTGCGGCCTAGATGACCTGCCTCAACCTTCTCACGAAGCAGTGGGCAAGGTCGGTACTTGTCATCATCGAAGCCGTTGTGCAGTACTTCCATGATTGAGAGGCAGGTATCGAGCCCAATGTAGTCAGCGAGCGCAAGTGGCCCCATGGGGTGGTTCATCCCCAGTTTCATTACTGTATCGATTGCTTCGGCTTCGGCAACTCCCTCCATTAGCGCGAAACATGCCTCATTGAGCATCGGCAAAAGAATCCGGTTGGCGACGAAACCCGGGAAGTCGTTTGCTTCGACCGGCGTTTTCCCCATCTCGCGCGCTAGTGCCATTACTGTTGCACAGGTTGTGTCGGAAGTTTTGCGCCCACGAATGACCTCGACTAGCTCCATCAGCGGTACTGGATTCATGAAGTGCATTCCGATAAACTCTGTGGGACGACCGCTTGCCTTGCCGAGTTCGGTGATAGAGATGCTACTGGTGTTGGAAGCCAGGATTGTCCCTGGTGGGCAGAGCTTGCCCAGCGTGGCGAACAGTCCTTCTTTCAGCCCTTGATCCTCGATTATCGCTTCGATGACCATGTCTGCCTTCGCAAGTGGTCCTTGCTCTACGGTTGGCGTGATGCGCCCCTCGATTGCCTCTGCTTCGCCTTTGGACAGTTTTTCCTTCGCGACAAACTTCTCGAGACTGCCATGGATCGTTGCCATCCCGCGCTCGACGAATTCCGACGCGATATCCTGCAGGATAACGTTACGTCCGGTCGCCGCAGCTACCTGTGCAATTCCGGCACCCATCTGCCCGGCACCAACGACACCGACAGTGCTAATTGTCATTTTTTACCAGCCAGGCCATTATTGCGTTCTGGACATGCATTCGGTTCTCCGCCTGGTCGAAGACAATAGAGTAATCGGCTTCCATCACCGCGTTGGTTACCTCACGCCCCCGCTCAGCTGGCAGGCAGTGCATGAATAATGTCTTCCGACCGGTGGCGTCCATCAGCGCTGAGTTAACTTGGTAGGGTGCAAAGACGTTCTCTCGTGCATCCGCCTCATCTTTCTGCCCCATTGAGGCCCAGACGTCAGTGTAGATTACATCGGCGTCTGCGACAGCTGCCTGAGGGTCGTGCAGTACTTCGATAGTTGAAATCCCTGCTTCGCGTGATTCAGCTACAGTATCTGCATCTGGCTCGTAGCCTTGCGGACAGCAGCAGCTAAAATGGAGTGGGAGGCGCATTGCCAGTCGCAGCCATGAGTGAACGATGTTATTTCCGTCGCCGAGGTATACAACCTTGACTTTCTCCTTTTTTGGCAGGTGTTCCTGAATAGTGAAAATATCTGCCATAATCTGACAGGGGTGGTTGTAGTCTGTGAGGCCGTTGATGACTGGGATAGTCGAGTGCTCGGCCAGTTCCATGATGTGCGCATGGTCGAACAGTCGCGCCATTATCAGGTCGTTATAGCGGCTGAACAGTCGCGCGATATCTTTGATAGCTTCACGTTTGCCTACGCCGATGTCGTTCGGCCCCAGAAAGAGTGCATGTCCCCCCATCCAAGTGAAGCCTGTTTCGAAGGAAACACGTGTCCGTGCTGAGGGCTTCGCGAAAATCATCGCTAGTGTCTGTCCGGTAAATGGTCTGTAATCGTCTCGTGCGTGGAATTTTGCCTTCAGCTCAGTCGCCAGTTGTAATATTTCCCTAATATCTTCCGCCTCGAAATCAGAGATGTGCAGAAAGTGCCGAGCCATTCAGCTTCCCCGGGGCCGGCAAGGGTGGCCGCGAGGCATACTAGTCGCGGTCGATGCGCGGTGCGAGCAAGAAGGCGACTTCACCCTGTGCGCCGGTCAAATCATCGACCGCCAAGTCAGCAGTGATGCGTACCGGCAGGTCGCTGCCCAGCTGGATTGTGAGCACTCGGTCGCGAGCGAGTGAGTTTACCATCAGTGTGAAGTATTCCAGCGAGAAAAGTGAGGTTTGGTCCTCCTTGGAGTCCAGCTTCTCGAGCTGTTTCTTCCCCAGCTCGAGGTCGACTCGGTTCTGGTTGTCCCCCTCGCAGACTAGCCCGAAGCTCTTTTTGGTAGTCGAAAGTGCGATATGGTCGGATACTGCCTTTGACGCTCGTAGCCCCTGAAGCACTTCCTCAACCACTACTTTGACAGTGGCTGGCAGGTCGAGCGCTGGCACTTTGGGGTCTGGCATCCCTGATGTATCAAGCAGTGGCATTGCACGTGTAAGATTGCCAATGGTGACTACTAGTCGGTTCAGCTCTGTGTCCTGTTCCAGGTCAACCATGTCACCTGCCCTGGCTATGGCGAGCACTGCGCTGAACTTGTCGATATCGAGCCCCAGATCTGCATCGTCAGCCTCGTAGGAGTCGAAGGCGGCCTTACTGAGCTTCGCTTCTACCATCGCTACGTGGGACGGGTCGACCGCTTTGATAGTCAGCCCAGATTTATCGGTAGTGAGCTTTGCCTCGTCGACCAGCGCACTGATAGTTCCGACGAACTCTTTCAGTTGCTCTGCTGAAATTCTGGCCTTAATCACTGTCACACCGCCGGCTTAGTGGTGAACTGTATTTAATTCTTCTTCGAGTTTTGACAATAACAGAACTATCAAATACCCCCCTTATGATTAACAGATGCTTTTCCCGGTTTGGGAGTAACTTTGTCCGAAAAAGAACTCAAGAAGGGCACCACCACAGTAGGGATGGTGTGCCACGATGGTGTGGTCATGGCGACCGAGATGCGCGCAACGATGGGGCATCTTATAGCGCACAAGAACACGCAGAAGCTCTTTCGCATCAGTGATCATATTGCTCTGACGGTTGCAGGTCTTGTCGGTGACGCACAGATGCTGGCACGCTGGCTTTCAGCAGAGGTGAAGCTCTTTGAGCTCAAACGTAAACAACCAATGGCCGTACAGGCCGCCTCGACACTGATGGCCAACATTATGAACGGTCGGCGCTACATGCCATTCTGGGTCCAGCTGCTTGTCGGTGGAGTGGATCGAGCGGGCGGACACGTCTACTCGCTAGATGCTGCCGGTGGTTCGATACCAGACACGTTTACCACAACTGGTTCTGGCTCCCCTTTCGTTTATGGAGTCCTTGAGGACCACTTCCGTGAGGGTCTCAGTGTCGCTGAAGGGAGAGAACTCGCAATCCGGGCGCTTACCGTGGCTATGAAGCGTGACTCGGCGTCTGGCGACGGCATCTCGCTTTGCACTATTGATTCGAGCGGTTACACTGCGATGGATGTGGAAGCCGTCGCAGAAATTCAGGCTAAGCTGGCTGCCTGAGGCAGCCTTCACACACGCCGAGAGGAAGGTCATATGGCCGTAGAGGACGTCATCAAAGAGGTTCGCGAAGCTGCGCAGAGTGTAATCTCTGACGATATCAAGTTTACCGACGTGCGCGTGGAAGCTTCCAACGTGGTTCTCTACACCAAGAATGTAGATGTTTTCGCTGAGAATAGTGATGTGGTGCGCAAACTGGCGCAAAAGGTACGCAAACGCATAGTCATTCGTGCTGACCCGTCAGTGCGATTGCCGACCAAGGAGGCGGAAGAGAAGCTGCGTGAAGTAATTCCCAGCGAGGCTGAAGTTGGAAGTGTGCGTTTCGACGAAATTAATGGCGACGTTTACATAGAAGCAGTGAATCCCGGTCGCGCTATCGGCAAGTTTGGTGCAGTGCTTAACGAGGTGCGTCGTGCAGTGGGTTGGAACCCTATTGTCATCCGTGACGCTCCGATGGAGTCGAAAACGTTGCGCGAAATCCGCAACTTCGTCCTTGAGCCAAAGGTGGCCAAGAAACGCAGGGATTTCATGACCCGTGTCGGCCGTAAGGTGTTCCGCGACACTATCGAGGGTGAACAACATGTGCGCATGACTGCTCTGGGCGGTTACCGCGAGGTGGGCCGTTCCTGTCACCTACTAATGACCAAGGATAGCAAGGTGCTGATCGATTGCGGCTTCAATCCCGGTAACGAAAAAGAACCTAGCCCGTTCCTAAATGCACCGGAGATAACTCCGCTCGATGGCCTTGACGCCGTGGTGCTGACACACGCGCATTTGGACCACTCAGCGCTGCTACCGATGCTGTTCGTTTATGGTTACGACGGCCCTGTCTACTGCACCCCTCCTACACGCGACCTTGCAGCGCTTCTACAGACAGACTACATCAAGATTCAGAACGCCGAAGCCAAAAAAGTTCCATATTCCAGCAAGCATATCCGGCAGCAGGTGCAGAACTGTATCCCTCTCAACTTCGGCGACACGACTGATATTGCACCCGATCTGAAACTTACTCTCCACAACTCAGGCCATATCCTCGGCTCGGCGAGTGCCCACTTCCACGTCGGCGAGGGGCAGCATAATCTGGTTTTCTCGGGTGACATCAAGTTTGAGAATACCTGGCTCTTCGACCGTGCCGTCAACCGCTTCCCACGCATGGAGTCGCTCATTATGGAAGCGACCTACGGTGGCTTCAAGGATTTTCAACCTTCGCGTGAGGAGGGGATGCGGAAACTGACTGAAATCATCAACCGCACCGTTGAGAAAAAGGGCAAGATCCTCATCCCTGTCTTCGCTGTAGGTAGGTCTCAGGAGGTGATGCTGGTACTCGAGAAGGCTCATCGTGAGGGCAAACTGGGCGATATGGATGTCTTCCTGGATGGGATGATATGGGAAGCAACCGCGCTCCACGCCGCCTACCCAGAATACCTGAATAATAACTTGCGCAACAAGATTTACCAGAATCGCGGCAACCCGTTTCGCGACGACATGTTCCGCAAGGTGGACTCGCCCGATATGCGGCAGGAAATCTGCTCTCGGGAGGAGCCTACCATTGTCCTCGCCACATCTGGCATGGTTAACGGGGGACCCGTGATGGAATATTTACGTCACTGGGCACCCGACAAGAAGAACACTATGGTTTTTGTTGGCTATCAAGCATCTGGCACGCTTGGGCAGCGCTTGCAGCAGGGGGCGCATGAGATCCATTTACATGACCGTAATAATGGCGGAATGGTGCCAGTGAAAGTAGAGATGAACATGGAGACGTGTGAAGGATTTTCAGGGCATAGTGACAAACGCCAACTGATGCGCTACATACGCACCATTCGTCCGCGACCTAAGCTTGTACTTTTGAACCACGGCGACCCGCAGAAATGCATGCAACTCGCTACTGACATCCGTCGCAAGGCACGTATGGAAGTGCGTGTCCCGCACAACTTGGAGACCATAAGGTTCGATTGAGATGGAGGAAGCCCGAATCCTACAGGCCGTCTCTGAATTGGAGAAATGGACGTTACGCCGCGAGCGCGTTCGCCAGCGGATAGAGCAAGATGAGGGTGACGCATCGGAGCTGGAACGCGTCGAGGAACAGATTACCCACTATGAGCGACTACTGGCAGACATGAAACGCGAGAGTCTGGGTAGCAGTGACCTCTCTCGCACTATCGCCCGAACCGGCAATCCTTAAACGCGCCGGCAAGTGGCACAACCGTGGTGAGGTGGCAGAGAGGCTATGCGTACGCCTGCAGAGCGTATCTACGTCGGTTCAAATCCGGCCCTCACCACCACTATCACTCCGAAGGTTTCAGGTCTTTCAGCACTAGCTGCAGCTCTTCACGTCCCCTGTAACGATTTCTCTCTAGTCTGAAGGCGATATCAATCCTGTTACCAGGCATCAGTGTTTCGGCACTTTCACCCATGCCCCAGCCAATGGCGTTCGGACAGCGTGCCAGTGAGACCCGCAAGTGGTCATTGTCGCGCCCCATCGTGCGCACATCCTGCACTTCCTGATTGAGTAGTGCAAAGGTAGGCGCTAGGTTTCCCTGTCCAAAAGGAGCAAGCCGCTCAACTTGGTCCAAAAAATGCAAGTCAAGGCGCTTCCGTTCCAGTGGTGCTGTAATTTCCAGAAGTGGTTGTCGCATTTCATCGGTGAGTCGCTCAGCAGCATCAGCTTGCAGTGCTTCGCGCAGCTTGTCGAGGTTGCCTGCCGGAAGATGGCAACCAGCTGCCATGGCGTGGCCACCACCGCCGTCGAGTAGCTCTCTGTGGCGGTCGATTGCTGCGCTCAAGTCGTAACCTGGAATTGAGCGTGCAGAGCCACCTGCAGCATCACCGTCTACTTGCAGAACCAACGTTGGTCGGTGGAAGCGGCGCATGATATGCGACGCGACCAGTCCCATTACACCAGCATGCATCTTGGGGTGCCAGATGACGATAAAGTCCGCTTCTTTTTCAGCTTCAGTCAGTTCAAGCGCCAGCTCCTCGCAGCGTCGGGTCTCTGCCTGTCGTTTTGTGTTAAGCTGACCCAGTCTATCCGCGAGCGGCCGTGCTGTTGTCAGATTCGGAGCCAGCAATAATTCTAATGCAATGTCAGCACCTTCCATCCGTCCAGCGGCGTTTATGCGTGGCGCGAGTCGGAAGCCAATATCGGTCGAATCGATGTCTCGTTTAGCGCGTGCCTGCTCGATGAGTGCCTGAATTCCGGCCCGCTTGGAAGAAGCGACACGCGAAAGCCCTTGTGCTACTAGCACGCGATTCTCATCAATTAATGGCATCATGTCGGCCACGGTCCCGAGCGTTACCAGATCCAGTGCTTCCTGTAGGAATGAATCAGCATCGTCAGAGGAGAGGATGCGTGGTGCCAGCGCGCAGCAGAGTTTGTACGCGACACCGACGCCAGCGATTCCCTGAAATGGATATTCGTTATCCTTGCGATTCGGGTTCACAATGGCGCAGGCGGGAGGCAGTTCGCCTTCCTGCTTGTGGTGGTCTGTAACTATGACTTCCATGCCCAGAGCGTTGGCCTTCTGGATAGCTTCAGTAGCCGCGATACCATTGTCAACTGTTACAATCAGCCGGCTCCCACGCGCATGCACCTTCTCCACGCCACCTAGTGTGAGACCATAACCGTCGTCAATGCGGTGCGGCACGTGGTAGTCAACTTGCAAACCTGCCTTCTGCAGCAGTGTATAGAGCAGAACAGTCGAAGTGACACCATCACAGTCGTAGTCGCCGAAGACCGTTACAGGCTGCTGCCAGGTCAGTGCCCATTCCAGCTTTGTTACGGCGGCTTCCATATCGGGAAGCGCAAATGGGTCATGCAACTGCGCTAGCGATGGCTGCATGAACGTGTCGCGTTCTGCTCCCGTCAGGCCACGCTGCACCAGCAGCAGTTCAACAATATCTGCCGGAGGCTCATCGCTGAGGAAGTGCCACTGCGGCCGCAGCACCCTACATTTCCTCCGGTGCAACCACTCCTAGCATTCCAAGCACGTCGGCAAGCACTTGGCGTGTTCCATCTACCAGCCCCAACCGGAATTCCTGCTCAGGGGCACCAATTACCATACAGTCGCGGTAGAAACCATTGAATGCCGCAGCGAGGCTGTGCGCGAAGGCGGGGAGCAGGTGCATTTTCCGCTCATTTGCAGCACGCTCAACGGTCGAGGGCCAGCGAGCAAGCTGCCGCAGCAACTTTTCCTCAGTAGTATGGAGTTCGTCTGGAGGGTCCCCACCTGCATCTCCGTCGCTACGGCGCAGGATGGCACAGCAACGTGCGTGCGAATACATCGCAAACGGCGCTGAATCACCCTCAAAACTTAGTGCTTCTTCCCAACGGAACGTGAATCCCTTTTCAGCCTGCACGCGCAGGATGTTGTAGCGCAGAGCGCCGGTGCCAATGATGGCGGCAAGTTCCTTCCGTTTCTTCGCGGACATATCATCCCGTCGCTGCTCCAGTTCTGCTAGTGCCCGTTGCTGTGCCTCATCGAGCATGTCGTCAAGGTAGACGACGCGCCCGGCACGGGTCGACATCTTCCCACCAGGCAGGCTGACGAAGGCATAAAACTGTGCGTCCGGAGCAGGTGCACCGAGCTCGCCCAGTGCGATGCCGAGCAGCCGTGACTGTAGCTTGTGATCTTCACCAAGGACGTTGATGGCGACGTCGCAACGGTCGAATTTGTCTAGGTGATATGCAACGTCGCGCGTCGTGTAGAGGCTGAGCCCGCTCTTGCGAGTGAAAAAGAATTTTTGGTTGCGTCCAGCTATGCCATGGTCTGTCAGATCAAGATACTTAGCACCTTCTTCGTCTCCGCAGAGTGGTGATTTTGCAAGTGCCGTGACAACTTCATCCACCATGCCACCAGTCACTAGCTTAGATTCGTTGAAGAATGCCTCGGCCTCAACGCCCATCCGAGACAGTGAAATACGCATGCCCACGAGCATTTTCTCAGCGGCGCCAGCAACCTCCTTTATCGCTTTCTTATCACCCTGTTCGCACGCCTCCATTAGCTCGTAGATTGCCTTCTTGGCAGTGGGGTCGTTCTCGAGTGCTGTGCTTGCCTGCTGGTAGCATTTAACTAGCGCGTGGTCCACTTTTTCATTATCACCTGAGGGGAAGTGGCTTAGCCCGTAGGCAAGCGTTGCCGCCTGGCGTCCCATGTCATTGACGTAGTACTCTGTGGCCACTTCGTCACCAGCATAGTGCAGCAGCCGTGCCAGCGTGTCACCGATAATGGGATTGCGCGCACGACCCATATGGAATGGCCCTGTGGCGTTGGCTGATGTGTGCTCTATGAGCACCCGTTTCCCGCTCGGCGCGCCGCGGCCAAAATCACCGGAAGCTATCTGTGCGAGTAGGCCAGATGCAAGCGAGCGCCAGTCTAGGGTGATGTTGCAGTAGCCTCCCTCGGCAGATGCACTGAGCCCGTGGTCGGCGAGTACAGTGGA
>NYZY01000080.1 GCA_002687335.1 Chloroflexota bacterium | reverse complement strand
TCCCCAAGGGTGTACTGCATGGGCGGAAAATAAGGCTGCGACCAGATAACGATACTGAAGTGATCTTGACTGTTAATGTTCGATCGGACAGTCGATTTAGCCGAAAAGGTGCAAACCTTTTAATCGATATTGCAGTAAATCTATTGGACGCGGTATTGGGTTGTGAAGTTGAGGTGCCGACCATTACTGGCCGTGTTGCTTTGCAGATTCCGACGGGTACTCAAAACGGTCGCTCCTTCAAGATAAAAGGCAAGGGTCTTCCAAAAAGAGACTCTGAACAATATGGTGATCTTTATGCAACGATAAACGTGCGTTTGCCTGAATCTCTTTCTGATGAAGAACGGCAACTTTACGTGCAGTTGCGAGATATTCGTGCGATTACTCACGGCGACCGATTTGCTGGGATAGGTGAGGGTAATGCAGATAATGTTGGAGGAGATAATTTCACATGAATATGGATCATAATGATCCGGTCTTCGCTATCGGAATTGTTGCACAGATGTGTGGAGTGCATCAGCAAACTCTTCGGAATTATGAACGGTGGGAGTTGGTGGTCCCGCAACGTTCACGCGGGGGCACGCGCCTTTATTCGAATCGGGATGTTGAGGTGATTAAAAATATATTGCGATGGAAAGAAGAGTTTGGCTTGAATCTTGCAGGGATAGAAGTAATGTCCAAACTTTTGAATCGAATAAACAGACTTGAAGATCATGTGACCGATTTGACAGTCGAAATCGTCAAACTACGAGAAGGTCAGATGAGATTATCAAGTTGATGTGCTCTCTAATTCGTCCCCGAATCATTGGGATTCGAAATCGACTGCGGTAGGAGAGAAGAGGAAAGAAATGGTACTTAAACAAGACGATTTCACCGAGCAGGCACAAGAGGCACTGAGTGCCTCTCAACAGCTTGTAGTTCAGTTGCGTCACAGTCAGTGGGACGCTGAGCATTTGCTAGCTGGACTTTTGCAAGTTGATAATTCCTTGTCTGCAAAGATTCTTGAAGCACTTAGCGTGGACGTAGCTGATCTTTTGCAGGAACTTGACTCCGGACTTGAGAAATCGCCAAAAATTGGTGGTTCATCGGGCCAAAGTCAGATATATCCGACACCGCGTGTGCAAAAAGCGATCGAGGTTGCCAAGGGAGAAGCTGATCGCTTGAAGGATGAATTAATTGGTGCTGATCATTTGTTGGTTGCGTTGGCAAAAGAATCAAACGGTGACATAGCCGAGATGTTTGCGAATAGGGATATAACCGAGGAACGTCTTTACCAGGCATTGCTCGAAGTCAGGGGGTCGGCACGAGTGACTGATCCACGGGCTGAAAGTAAGTATCAGGCGTTATTGAAATACAGTGTAGACCTTACTGATCTTGCCCGTGAAGGGCGACTTGATCCAGTTGTTGGCCGGGATATTGAAATCCGGCGAGTTATGCAGACCCTGACGCGGCGTACAAAAAATAATCCAGTGTTGATTGGTGATGCAGGTGTTGGTAAGACCGCGGTTGCTGAGGGGCTGGCACAGAGGATCGTTGTTGGTGACGTTCCAGAAAGCTTGCGAGGGCGGCGTGTGATCGCACTTGAGATGGGATCCTTGGTTGCTGGAGCGAAATTTCGTGGGGAATTTGAAGAACGTCTCAAAGCCGTAATGGATGAGATTCGTCAAGCTTCAGGTGAAATAGTTTTGTTTATCGACGAAATTCACACGGTTGTTGGTGCTGGTGGTGGTGGTGGTGATGGTGCTCTCGATGCTTCGAATATGATGAAACCAGCACTTGCTCGCGGTGAACTCCAGACTATTGGTGCAACTACTCCAAATGAATATCGTCGGTATATTGAAGCCGATGCTGCTCTCGAACGTCGTTTTTCACCGGTTTGGGTGGAGGAACCAGATACCGAGACGGCAATAGAAATGCTTGAGACTTTGCGACCGCGTTACGAGCAGCATCATGGATTCACCATAGAACAGTCCGCACTTCGAGCGGCAGTTCAGTTATCAGCACGCTATATATCTGATCGATTGTTACCAGATAAAGCAGTTGATCTGATTGATGAGGCTGCTGCGAAAAAGCGTATCGAAAATGAGATGTTACCAACTGAATTGAATGATATGCAGTTGGAATTACAGAAGTTGGATGAAGAAGAGGAATCTGCTTCGGTTCGAGGCGACTACGAAAAGGCAGCGAATGCCAAAGCAGAGAAGTTGCGTTCTCTGGAAGATTACGATCTGGCAAAACGAGAGTGGGACGCGACTCATGAAGTTGCTGAGATTGTAAAAGATGAGGATATTGCAGTACTTATCGCAGAGCGCACGGGCATTCCAGTTGCTCAATTGGTTGAGGGTGAAAGTCAGCGTTTACTTAACCTTGAGGAGCGACTACACACTAGGGTGATCGGGCAAGATCAAGCAGTAGAAGTACTTGCGGACGCGGTTAGACGGGCTCGGGCGGGTCTAAAGGATCCGAAGCGGCCGATCGGTAGTTTCATCTTTCTGGGTCCTACAGGTGTTGGTAAGACTGAGCTGGCGCGGGCGTTGGCTGAGTTTATGTTTGATGATGAAGACAACATGGTCCGAGTGGATATGTCAGAATTCCAAGAACGTCATACTGTATCGAAGCTAATTGGAGCCCCTCCGGGGTACGTTGGCTATGATGAGGCAGGCCATCTGACGGAAGCGGTTCGTCGTCGTCCGTTTTCTGTGGTGCTATTCGATGAGATTGAAAAAGCTCATCCGGACGTTTTTAATACGATGTTGCAAGTTCTTGATGATGGCCGTCTTACGGACAGCCATGGTCGCACAATAGATTTTCGTAACACGATTATCATCATGACGAGTAATCTCGGCTCTGAAGGCATTGCACAGCAAGCTTTTGGCTTTCAAAAACAGAGCCGTGATGATACGGAAAGTGCCCGACTTCGCACCAATGTGGAAGACTCATTAAAGCAGAAATTCCGTCCTGAGTTCTTGAACCGTCTTGATGAGTTCATAGTTTTTGATTCGTTGACGCAAGATGACATTAAGTTGATTGTTGATAAGTTCATGGTTGAAGTAACTGAACGTGTTAGTGACTTGAAAGTTTCATTGTTTTTGAGTGAGGATGCTAAGGGGTGGCTGGTGAAGACCGGCTTTGACCGTATGTACGGCGCGCGACCGCTCAAGCGGGCAATTCAGCGCTATATCGAGAGTCCATTGTCTAAGCGACTTTTGGCAGGAGAATTTCCCGAAGGTTCGGTAATAGCAGTTGAGTTAAAGGACAGTGAAATTACCTTTGAGATTGACGAATCTCTACACTCACTCACTTCCGAGTCAACGGTTGCGGAGAAGGAATCTCCCAATAAGGAAAAAGTTCGGCAATAATTATTCGTCTCTTTACGGTCGAAACGTAAAATTGAATTGGTGTCATAGATGTTTTTGAGGTCGTTCACATTTGCCAGGATGCTGAACTGCTATTCGCATAAGCCAATTGTGGATTTGACTATTTAAAACTTGTCAGTGTGGAATAAAGTTTGTTGTACCCCCTAGATGACTGAACCTAGCAAAACTGAAATAAAGAACATCCAAGATGAAACACCCTTAGATTCAGCGGCGGTTGATTCTGGAAACCGGCTGTCGGGTTTCCAAATTTGGCTTTCTAGTCGAGGGGACTTGTTTTTCCGACTGGGTCTCATTTCTTTCGTGGTCGCGTTCGTTATTTTTGGAACTGTGCTCTGGATCACCGACAATTTGAACGCGGAAAATGTTGGCTATAGTGGGATTTGGATTATAAGTTTTATAGCTGCCGGTTCCATAGTACTTCCATTACCTGGGCCCGTGGCCGTTTGCCTAGCTGCTACACCTGATTTCGGGCTTAATCCTTTGGTGATAGGGCTTGTCTCGGCCTCAGCGGAAGCACTTGGTGAAATGACAGGATATATAGCGGGAATTTCAGGACGGTCACTTTTGAAGCGTAATAAATATTACCCAAGAGTGCAGTCGCTGATCTTGCGACGGGGTGGATTATTTTTGTTACTAGGAGCGATAATTCCCAATCCCTTATTTGATGTAATTGGAATTGCTGCCGGGGGCGTCGGATATCCAATCAGGAAGTTTCTTGCGATTGTATTTATCGCAAAAGCGATAAAATCCGTAGCGATTGCATACGCTTGCTTGTGGGGTATCGATTCGATTCAAGGATGGCTTACATGAGCAATGCAGTGAACCGTTTAGGTGTCATTGTTGTGGCAGCCGGACGAAGCTCACGGATGGGTGGGGTCGATAAGCAATTACTACGGTTGGGCGGCATCCCCGTAATTTTGCATTCTCTCAGAGCTTTCGAATCATTCTCCAGCACAAGTTCCATAGTGCTCGTAATGTCGGAGGATAATTTCGCTGCAGGGATAAACGTTGTAGAGGAGAGTGGCTTATCTAAGATTGTTGATGTTGTCGTTGGAGGAGAGCGTAGGCAAGATTCGGTCAAGATCGGACTAGATGTTCTTGCCTCTAATGTAAACGAGATCCCCGAATTTGTCGCGGTGCATGATGGCGCAAGACCATTTGTAGATCACGAGCTTATAGAGCGCGGCATGTCGACTGCCCGTGCGATCGGAGCCGGAATCGCTGCAGTCCCAGTCAAGGACACAATCAAAGTTGCACCCCATAAGATAATCACCGACACACTCGACAGATCTGAGCTTTGGGCGATTCAAACACCACAAATATTCAGATACGACGTGCTCAACACGGCTCATGACGTAGTCAGAGATGACGTGACAGATGATGCATCCATGGTGGAATCCTCAGGCGGGATAGTTGCTACCTTTAGTGGTTCGGATGAAAACATAAAAATCACTACACCTGAAGACTTACATCTGGCGAGTCTAATTCTTGAGCAGCGATTAGGGCAGTCAAGTCTCTCAGGGTCGGGACCGTCAGGATCTATATTTGGAATTGGTTTTGATGGGCATCGTCTCGTTGTTGGTGGCCCACTGCGGCTCGGAGGCGTCGACATCGATTTTGGCTATCACCTCGATGGTCATTCTGATGGAGACGTTCTGCTTCACTCTATTGCCAGTGCCATTCTTGGAGCTGCCAATCTTGGTGACCTTGGAGGTCAATTTCCCTCTTCAGACGAGCGATACATCAATTTCGATTCTACAAAATTTATTGCAGAGTCTGCTCGTAAGGCACTTTTAGATGGCTGGCTGGTAGAACATGTTGATGCTACGATCATTGCCCAGAGGCCTAAACTTGCTGCCGAGGCATTAAGTATGGCGGCGAAGATAGGCGAGATAGACGGTTTAGACAATTCCACCATCAATATAAAAATCACCTCGACCGATTCGGTAGGTTCGATAGGTGCCGGCGAGGGCATTGCCGCTCAAGCCATCGCAACCCTGATTCCCATAAAAGAATGATTCAGATTTACAACTCTCTTACCCGTTCTAAAGAAGAGTTCGCTCCACTTGGCGATGAAGTTAAGATTTATGTTTGCGGCGTTACCGTCTACGATGACTCGCATCTTGGTCATGCACTCAGCAGCATAGTATTTGATGTACTTACCCGATATCTTGAATACCGCGGGTTTAAAGTCCGTAAAGTTCAAAACTTCACGGATGTGGATGACAAGATTATTAATCGTGCTAGGGAAGATGGTATTTCAACGGAAGAGGTCACGGACAAGTACATTCGGTCGTTTTTCCAATCGATCGATGGGCTTAATGTACAACGGGCGACTGTGCACCCTAGGGCTACTGAGGATATGCCTGAAATCATAGACTTGATTTGTCGTTTGGTTGATGGCGGATCAGCATATGCATCCAATGGATCTGTTTACTATCGAGTTCGGTATAAGTCTGACTATGGGAAATTGAGTGGCCAGAATATCGATGAAATGCTTGAGAGTTCCAGAATTGAGATAGAGGAGGGCAAAGAGGATCCGTCTGATTTCGCTCTTTGGAAAGCCGTCAAACCTGATGAACCGCAGTGGGAGAGTCCCTGGGGTCCAGGGCGACCTGGTTGGCATATCGAATGTTCAGCAATGGCGTTTAAGCACTTGGGTGAGCAAATCGATATCCATGGTGGCGGTCTAGACCTGATCTTCCCACACCATGAAAATGAGATTGCTCAGAGCGAGTCAGCGTCTGGGGCGGTACCTTTTTCAAAAATTTGGATGCATAACGGTTTATTGCGAACATCAGGCGCGACAATGAGCAAGTCACTTGGAAATGCATTCAATGTTAATTCTGCTCTTGAAGAATACAGCTCAGATGCAATTCGACTTTGGATACTGCAAAGTCACTATCGTACGAATCCGCTGCTTGATAAAAAACTTATTGAGACGGCGGAAAGATCTATGCGCCGAATTCGTCAAACGGTTGATATTGAGCCCGGTGACTCTGGAGATTCCGTAGATTTTACGTCGTACGAACAGCGTTTTATTGAAGCCATGGATGATGATTTGAACACGCCTAAAGCTCTTGCTTCTGTGTTTGACCTATGCCGTGAAATAAATCGTGGGCGCGACAATCAAATGGATGTTTCTGGTGCAGTTGAAACGGTGCGTAGGCTTACTGGTGTATTGGGGCTGAGTTTGGGAACTCCCCCCAAAAAAGTTGGATTGAGTGACCGAGAGATTGAGGCGTTGGTACAAGCGCGGAAAAATGCGAGAGCCGATAAACGCTGGGATAAAGCCGATAGTGTGCGGGATCAACTGGCGGCATCAGGGATTTCTATCTCGGATACTGGTGAAGATACCGTTTGGTCTCGAGATTAAGTGTTTTGCGTTGAAAAAATCTCAAGTAGGTGGGATACACCTGATCTAGGTCATCGGGTTAAGGGTGATCACTCCATTAGACCCGTCAACTTTGACGATTTGACCGTTCGCTATTGCTTCCGTACCTTGCTTTGTTTTAATAACACAAGGTATGCCGTACTCTCTACAAATTAGGGAGGCGTGTTGGAAGTTGTCCCCTCCATCCAGTACGAGAGCTCCTATTAAGGGGAAGATAGGTACCCAGTCCGGCCCGGTGTTCTCGGTGATCAATATATCCCCTTTTTTTACGCTGGGTGGCTTGGATGTCCTGGTAATCACTACTCTCGCTCTGCCGGTAAATGAACCAGGTGATGAAGGCTCGCCATGAAGTATTTGACCGTCACTACTTAATCCTTGGGATTTTTTTTCAACATTTTCAGTACCATCTTTTTTATTTGGCTTGGCGCCAAGGGATTCTGGTGGCGATAATTTTGAATTTTTCTTGAATGCTTCTTTCGATCGAGCGACTATGGATTTTAGGGACGTGTAATCTTGGGAATAGGCGGCGTCATCTAATTCAGCTAATCTCAAGTAGAAAATGTCATCTACGGCATCTATCCATTTTTTGCGCTTTAGCGCTACACCGGTTCGATTGATCGATTCGCGGTATTCGCCGAATGTCCTTTGTTCTATGAGATAATTGTGATCCTCCATCATTTTTACGTAATTGGTCGCCTTGAACAGTTCCGCTATGAATGCTTCTCGTAGGTTTTTATTGCCGCCGATCTTAGCGTGAACTGACTCGATTGCCTTCTTTCGCTTGCGCTTTAGGTTTCTAAGCAACCTCATGTGTTCCGTAATGTCCTGCCGCACGAATGAACCGATAACATCTAACGGGATCTCTGGCTTCATGTTCCATGTCGGGTCTGTAGGTTTCCATGCTGTACCGTAACCTATACCGTTTCGGCATCCCCAGATTTTCATCATCGCTCGAAATCTGATTCGGAACTTGGACACTGACGGTCTGACGCCGTTCCCGCGTGCGAATAACGTGTCGTAGTCGCGATTCTCAAATATCTTGATCAACCATTGATCTGATTTGACGAGTCTAGCCAAGTTCATGAGTCTTCGAGTAAGTCGCGCCGTCATATGATCGATCGCCATTGTTAGAGATGATGCATCCATTGCGGGGCGACCGGTTATTTCGGTGAATAATTTTTCAAGTCCACCTTTTTCTCTGAAACCACCCCAGCTTTGCCAGTGGAGATTTGATTGATGCTCAGCTGCAGCTAATGTGGTGGCTTTAAGGTTAGCGATGTGCTCCGGTAGGGTGGCATGATCTTCGGGACGGATATGATCTAGGTTATCGAGGTTTATCAATAACTGAGGCTCTACCTCTGCGTAGTAAAGTGTTGTGCCCTTTTCTAAAAACTCATTGCCTTTGTCGTGGTGCTTTTGCAGGCGTGATTCCAATACTTCGGAATCATAGTCTGGCTCAGCGGTGAATATGTATCCATTGACAATTTTTTTTAGATTTCGTCTACCCATGTACTGTCCGACTGCTGCAACAGAACGTTTTTCTGCTTCCGCTGAGGCAAGGACATAGTCGATGTGTAGCGGTAGGGCGGGTTCAGTTCCTCGTATAACCCAGTGACGCTTTCGTTCAACAGAGTCCGCCCATCTGACAGGGAAGTTGATTTTTTTATTGCCCCCTGCTGTTAAAGGACGTGACTGCAGTATGTGGATAGTGTCGTTTTTTATCGCGAATTCGATATCCCTGTCGCTTCCAGTGGTAGTTTTGATTTCCATAGCGGTTTTGGCTAATGCTTTTAGAGTCGAGTCTGTAACAGC
>NYZY01000079.1 GCA_002687335.1 Chloroflexota bacterium | reverse complement strand
TGATGTTTATCAGCGTCGTTCAAAAAAGCTATGAAACGGTCACTGCATTTTAGTTTCATAAGACGTTTATTAGCGGAGAATCGACTGCACGGAGTCTAATACCACGTCATCAGGAATATTTTTTCGAGTTGTAGCTTTGCCTGGGCCCTCTAATAGAACCCATCGGATAGCTCCATCACGTGATTTTTTGTCGCTTTTCGTTGCTGATATTATTGCGTCTGCATCTAGATTTTTTGCGTCAGTCGGTAGGTTGTAACTCTCGAGAATAGCTTTTTGTCTGTCGACTAATTTGGAGTCTATAAGACCGATACGTTGTGCGATTCCAGCAGCGGCCATCATGCCTATAGCGACGGCTTCACCATGAAGAAAAGTCTCATACCGAGTTACCGTTTCAATGGCGTGTCCAATAGTGTGCCCGTAGTTAAGCAATACGCGCTGATTGCCGGTCTCGAATTCGTCCGATGATACGATCTGCCCTTTTATTGCTACGCTTCGCCGTATAGCTTTGAGAGGCTCATCCCCTTCTAATGTATTCATTTGCTGCGCCATAGACTCAAATTTGTCTAGTAGGTCGGAATCAAGAATTAATCCATGTTTGATCGCTTCAGCCCAACCTGCAGCTATTTCCCTTGCGGGTAGAGTTTTTAGATGTTCGATATCCTGCACTATTAATTTCGGTTGATGAAACGCTCCAAGTAAATTTTTGCCACTAGGCATGTTTACACCGGTTTTTCCTCCAATTGAAGAATCGACCATTGCAGCGAGACTAGTGGGTACATGAACAACCGCAACTCCACGAAGCCAAGTAGCCGCAGCGTATCCGACTAAATCGCCTGTGACGCCTCCACCCATTGCAATGACGATGTCGTTGCGTTCAGCGTGTAGTTCAGCAAGCCATTCGTATACGGTATTCACCGTATTGAGATTTTTGTTGGATTCACCAAGTTCTAGAGCGAGAACGTTTGTCTTGAAGCCACCTCGTTCAAGAGCTTCATGCGCACGACGTACCGGATTGCCGAACATCACTTCATCAGCTATTAAAAATGCCCTGCCTGTTTGTCCAGTTTTTCGGATCTCAATACCTAGGTTGTCTACTACACCACGACCGACGATCACAGGGTAACTACCCATGCTGGTGTTTACGACAGTTGAGAGATTTGGGTCTTGGTTGCTCATGTCATTATGCGCGCTCGTTATTTCGCCATGCCTCTATGATCATTTTTGCGACTTGTTGATGAGATTTGTTTTCGGTGTCCAAAGTTATGTTGGCGCTCGAATATGCCTTTTCACGGGCAATCATCATATTTTCAATTTTTTGTATTGGTGCATCATTCCCCAAAAGAGGTCGTACACCACGACCTCGTCGTTTGGCGGAGACAGTAAGTCGCTTATGTAAAGTTTGTGGGGTTGCTGTTAAACGAATTACTAGGCCGGTTGAATTCATAATTTTTCGATTTTGAGATCTAATTGGTACGCCACCACCAGTTGATACGATACGACCTCCCCGTTTTGCTACTTCCTCTAGTATTTGAGATTCCATATCACGGAAGAATTCCTCACCGTTATATTTGAAAATATCAGGAATGGTTTTTCCTGAACGATCTTCGATTACTCCGTCCATTTCTACAAACGGCCAGCCTAATGATTCCGCAACAAGTTGGCCTGAACGAGTTTTCCCTGTACCGGAAAGGCCGATCAAGTAAATGTTAAGCTTGCCTGCCATAATTTACGACAAAATAATCTTTTCTTAAGCTAGTTAATCAGCTTTGACCAAAAGCTTGGTGGGATTCAACGTAGCTTGCATAATTACGCTTAATTTCATCGAGCGAATCACCGCCGAATTTTTCGAGTAAAGCCTCTACGAGCGTCAATGCCATCATAGCTTCTCCAACCGGGCATGCGCGCGAAACCTGGCAAATGTCACTGCGATTGTAGGCTGCCTCGACCACTTTTCCGGTATTGATATCTACTGATGGTAGCGGACTTGTCATTGTGGCGATTGGTTTTATTGCGACATTAACAACGATAGGTTGTCCGTTTGACATTCCGCCTTCGATACCACCGGCGTGATTTGAAGTCTGTTTGAATCTACGGTTATCGGAAGGATCTGGAACAATTACGTCTTGTACTTCTCTGCCTGGTTTCCGCGTGTTTGAAAACCCAGAGCCAATCTCAACTCCTTTTACGGCGTTGATACTCATCATAGATCGGGCAAGTCTAGCGTCCAGTTTGCGATCCCAGTGGACATAGCTACCTAAGCCGACCGGGGCGCCAAACGCGACTACCTGGAATATACCGCCGATCGTTGTTCGGTCAGCTTTTGCTTTGTCGATCGCTGCTTTGAAGCGTTTATCTGCATCGTCATCAGAGGCTCGTACATCTGATGTTTCCACAGCATTCCAGTCAACATCGTCTGTTGATATTGCCAGCCCATCTTGATCACCGGTTGCGATAACTCTTGCGTGAATTGAAATGCCGAATTCTTCAAGAAGCCTGCGGGCTATTGAAGCAGCTGCAACCCGTGCAGCAGTTTCTCGCGCACTTGCTCTTTCTAAAACATTTCGTAAGTCATGTTGCACATATTTCAGCGCACCAGGAAAATCAGCATGCCCTGGTACGACTTTTGTGTGTACTTTTTTATCTACATCTTTGCCTACTGGTAGAACTGCCATGGCTTCTGTCCAGTTAGAAAAGTCTTTATTTTCCACCCACATGGCTATTGGAGATCCCAGCGATACACCATGGCGTACCCCAGAGCGAATCTCGGCGCGATCTTTTTCGATTTTCATTCGACCACCAGAGCCATAACCCTTTTGACGGCGAGACATCTGCTTTTCAATGTAGTCTTCATTTACATCGAGTCCAGCAGGTATTCCTTCCACAATGACCGTAAGGCCTGGACCATGTGATTCTCCAGCCGTCAGGTAGCGAAATGTCGTCATGAGTCTCGTTTCTCGTTCATCACTTGAAGATGGTGTTTACAGTCCATATACAGGGGATCTATATTGTCATGCCTATTCTTATTGGAATTATAGGCAGTTGACAGAAATCAAACCATGTTTAGCTTAGCTCGAGAGCTCTCTCGATTGCTGAAAACATTGTGTTCACCGGTGCTTTTTGTCCTGTTGCCATCTCGAAACCTTCTATTCCTTGAAAAACGAGCATGCTAATGCCACCCGCACTGGTTGCGCCAGCCTGGTCGACTTCCCGTAAAAACCGTGTCATTGGTGGAGCGTAGACGACATCGTATCCAATTGCATCTGCTGAGATCATATCGGACGTAACTGGGGTTGCGAGTTCTGCTGGGCCTCCAGCCATTCCCAGTGAGGTTGTGTTAACCAGTAGGCCAGAATACGGGACGTGATCGGCAAGCTCATCTCTACTCATGCCAATCGCCTCAGGTTTAAATGGTGCCTCTGTGAAGTAGGATGCTAGTTCCTGAGCTCTCTCAAGAGTCCGGTTTGCGATGGTCAATCTTTTGATTCCCGCAGTCTTTAGGGCGTATACAACCGCCCGAGCGGCTCCTCCTGCTCCAAATACAGTTGCGTCAACTCCTTGAGGTTCAAACCCAACTTTTTCTCGTAGAGCTCGGATAAAGCCAGTTCCATCGGTGTTATGCCCGATAAGTTTTCCATTTTTGTTGAAAATCCAGTTGACTGCACCAATTTGTTGCGCAGCGTCGGAGAGTTCATCAACCATTGAGATGACTTCTTGCTTATGCGGTAACGTAACACATGCGGCAAGAAATCCATCAGAACGGAATGTGGCCACCTTGTCTGCGAGCGCTTCGGGCGCAACATCCCATGCTTCGAAGGTTTCTTCGATGTCTAACGCGTCGAGGCCGGCCTGTTGAAAAACAGGGGATTTCGTATGTCCAATGGGATGCCCCATTACCCCAATATTGCTATTCATAGTTCCACAATTCTCGTTTTTACTATCATTCTCAACTCTTATTTCGATTGAATGTAAGAGTTGAGAATGATAGCTGCAGATGCTGAGTCTATTTTGCCGCGGTTCATGCCTCTTTCCTTCGAGGGTGTTTTACCTGCTGCCCTTAGTAGGTTTTGGGCTTCTAAAGTAGTCATTCTTTCATCCCAAACAATCACAGGTAATTGCGTGAGGTTTCGTAATCTGGAACAAAATGCATTTACCTTACGAGCAGCTTTGCCTACCGAACCGTCCAGTGAAAGAGGTAACCCGACAATAATTGCCATAGCCTTTTGATCCGCTGCTAAAGAAGCGATGTTTAGAGGATCATCGGATCCAGTGGCTTTTATTGGGTCAATCGGGGTTGCAATGGTTCCTGTTGGATCACTAAGGGCGAGTCCGATTCTGACGTCACCATAGTCAACTCCGAGCGCTCGACCTAAATTTGGAATATTTAACCGCCCTGCTTTGTCAAATCTAAGTTAGTGACTTTTTGATAATTTCTTCTGTTGCGTCTAGTGCCACTGTAAGTTGATCAGCTTTTTTCCCTCCCGCTTGAGCCACAATTGGACTCCCGCCACCTCCACCGTCAATACGTTTTGCAATTTCTTGTGCAATATTCCCCGAATGGATCCCTACTTTGATCATATCTTGAGTTGCCATGACGATAACTATAGGTCTTTTGTCTATGACGCTCCCTAATACCACGACACCTTCTCCAATCTGATTTTTGAGATGATCACCGGCTTTTCTCAGTGCGTCCACATTTGAGGCAGGAATCTGACCTATTTCAACGCGTATGGTAGTTCCGTTTGAATCAATGTCTACTCTAGTAGTGGTGTTATTTGTATTACCTGATCCAACACTTACTTGGAGTAGTTGCTGCTCGAGCTGTGCTACGCGTTTTCTGGTTTGGTTGAGATCATCCAATGTTGCGCCGATACGCGAGGGAGTTTCAGAAATCCCAACCCGGAATTTTGTGGCGATATCTTCTAGTGTGTCGAATCGATCACGAATCTCTTGTTCGGCAGTAATTCCGGTTATTGCTTCCATGCGTCGCATACCAGATCCAATTCCCGTTTCCGACATGATTACGAAGGTCCCGATTCCCCCAGTTTGATCCATGTGGGTACCACCACAAAGCTCATAGCTCCAGGGAGCGTCGATCTTGATAGTACGGACTTCGTTTTCATACGTATCTCCGAAGAAGGCCAAAGCACCCTCTGCTACTGCATCTCCATAAGTGGTCCAGTGAACTTCGACTTCACGGTTTAAGCGAATCTTCTCGTTTACACGGTTTTGTATTGCCGTGATCTGTTCTTTTGAAAGTGCCTCCATGTTTGTAAAATCGAATCGGAGTCTATCGGGATCAACAACGGATCCTGCCTGGCGGACATGGCTTCCTACAATCTCTCGTAGCGCAGCGTGTACTAGGTGAGTGGCAGTGTGATTACGCCGAATACGTTCTCGCCGATCTTCATCTACAGCAGCGTTGATTACATCTCCTTTATGTATAGAACCTGACATGACCGTGCCGAAATGAACATTTATGTGTCCGTAGGGAGCCCTAGTGTCTGTTATTCGAATTTCGCAGTTTTCATTACTGATAATTCCCGTATCACCAACCTGGCCGCCTCGAGCAGCGTAAAAAGGTGTTTTATCGAGGATTAGCTCCACTTTATCGTCTTGTTCGGCTGACTCCACACTGGCGCCATTAATCACAATCGCTGATATCGTGGCGTCTGCAGTAAGTGTTTCGTAACCGATGAATGGAGTGTCATCGATCTCCATATCTTCATAGATTCGGGTTGAATCAGCGTTGCCTCCAAATGCTCCGACGGCCCGCCCACGTTCCCGTTGTTTTTGCATTTCAGAAGCAAATCCGTCGGCATCTACTGAGATACCGGCTTTTCCTGCAACTTCATCGGTAACTTCAAATGGATATCCGTATGTGTCATACAGCACAAATGCTTCTTTGCCAGAAATACGAGTTTGCCACCGATCAATTCCTACTGTGTTATTAGACTCGACCAGACTCTGTATTTCTGAAATAGCCTGTCTGCGGCCAATGGTATGAGCTTCATCACCGGTTGGCGGTTTTGGTTGTTTGCCGTCTTTGGCACCTCGTGCAGCATCCGGGTTTTCAAATCGATAGTCGATCATTCCCGAGAGGACAAGTGCACCAAATTCTAAGGTGCGTGAAAAGCTGTTCTCTTCTTGTTCTAGAACGTTTTTGATGAAATCATAGTTTTGCGCCACTTCGGGGTAAATATGACTCATCTGATCGCGAACAGTTTTGGTAAGTGACGATAAAATCGAATCGTCAAGTCCTAAATCTTTGCCGAATAGCATCCCGCGTCTGATTAGACGTCTTAGGACGTATCCTCGGCCAGTATTACCTGGAATAACCCCGTCACCAATCAGAAAACAAGATGATCTGGCATGTTCGGCGACGACACGTATTGCCCGATCAGTTTCTGGGTCTGAATTCCATTTTTTGCCGGACAATTTTTCAACATGTGCAATTATGCTGCTAAACGCGTCCGTATCGTAGACATTGTCGACGCCTTGCAAGACAGACAGCATGCGTTCGAATCCCATACCAGTATCGATATTTTTTGCAGGTAGAACAGAGTCATTACCTTCTATATCTCGATAAAATTGCGTGAAGACTAGGTTATATAACTCAATGAAATCTTCGTGGTAATTGGGTCCCCATTGTCCGTTTCGGATTGGATCATCCACGTTAGGGACATCTTCAAGGGATCCCCTGTAATAATTGATTTCGGAGCTTGGACCGCACACTCCTTCGTTTCCTGCTGGTCCCCACCAGTTATCTTCATCTCCAAATCTATAAATCCGTTCGGTTGGAATACCAAGTTCTCTCCAAATGTGTTCGGCTTCATCATCAGTGGTATACACGGTGAAGTAGAGACGCTCAGGATCTAACCCGAGTTGATTTGTTAATAGGTCTAACGCCCAAGTACAAGCCTCTTTCTTGAAATAATTTCCAAAGCTGAAATTACCTAGCATTTCGAACATGGTTAGATGTGTGTCATCTCCGACTTCCTCAATATCTGTTGTTCGAAAGCACTTTTGAGAGGTAGTTATGCGAGGGTGTGGTGGTTCTTTCTCTCCCGAAAAGTACGGTTTGAATTGAGCCATACCCGAGTTAACAAGAAGTAGGGTTGGATCCGCTGCAGGAATCAGCGAAGATGATGGCATGCGTAAATGGTCATGCGTTTCAAAATAAGCGAGAAACGCTTCTCTCAACTCATCTGCTGTTTTTGGAGGACCTGCGCTCATTTTTCTCCGGATCATCAGGACGCATTTGATGAAGACTAAATCAATGCACTAATTTTAGTTAGCGTTCAAAATCTGTGTTAAAAAGTTTTAGCATGTTTGGCTGGGTTGATCACATGAGTTTCTGAATAATTTAATGAGATTCTCGATTCCGTTTTTCGAGATGGCGTTTATAAGTTGCTACTCGTTGTCAGGAATGTCAACTATCAGCGTGCGGGCTCTTATGTCCCAATCCGGTTCACCCATCCGTGCGCTTGTTGCTACGGCTATTGTTGCTAGTAACTCTTCTCGGCGTTCTGGAGTGATTGGAGCACCTGCATCGATCAGCTCAGGTGTTTGCTTTTCGGATTCGCCACTAGCTCTAGTAGAAGGTTTTGAGACGCGCTCACTTTGAGTAGATGTGGTGTGTTGTTTGACTTCATCAATTCCTTCGTAACGGAATGGGGGTTGTGCCTCGCCCCAGTAAACGGTTTGGTGTGGGAATGGAATTTCGATGCCTTCATTATCGAGTCGGATTTTAATGCGTTTTCGCATCTCACCTGTGATTTCCCATTGCTTCATAGGCTTACAGTCGCCCAACATCTTGAATGTGACCGCTGAGTCGTCCAGTGAGTCTAGGCGGAGTACTTGTGGTGGAGTTATCAACATCAGGCCGTAATACGGGTCAGCGGCTATTTCTTCACCAACTTCGTTAAGAACTTCAACAACTCGATCAACATCTTCCTTATAGGCAACACCGATATCTAGATTAACCCTGGACCAGTATTTTGTTTTGTTGAAGGCAACAGAAATTTCGCCATTCGGTATGACGATTACTTGTCCATCTAGATCACGCAGCACTGTACGTCTGAGATTGATTGACTCCACTAATCCGGAAGTTCCAGCTACAGTAACAACGTCTCCCGTTCGATATTGATTTTCCGCAAGTATGAAAACTCCCGCGATTAAATCTCTGACCAAATATTGGGCCCCAAACCCTACTGCGATTCCAGCGATTCCGAATCCGCCAAGAACAGGACCGATTGGAACCGATAGTTCTGTGAGAATCATGAAAAGCGCTGATATGTAAATTAGTGTGACAACCGCACCGACAAAAACGCTCGAAAGTGTTTCTGAACGTTTCGTGATCTCATCGTGGTCTGCGGCAGAGGCCTGCGTAAGCATGATGGATGACAAAAGTCTGGGTATGGCACGTCGGGTTACGCGACCGAGGACCCAGCTGAGAAATAGGATCAATACGATACGTAAGCCGTCTGTGACCAACCAGTTAAAACTAGCAGCCCCAAAATTCTGTAAATAATCGATTGCTGGATCTATATTATTGCCAAGGACCTGAAGTATTCCAAGAACAGCCGCTACGCCAAACACAATGGCTGTAAAGAAGTTTGAAATCCAAGAATCAGCGGCTTGAACAGCCATCCCAACATCGGCAGTTGCTTCATGTTGATCGAGTCCACGTATCGCCTGCCTGAGGCCTCGGCGCAGGACGCGACGAACGATCCACCACCCGATTACTGCGCTGACCGCAATCAGTAAAGCCCAAAGTCCACCATCAGACAGCCAAGCTAAGAAGGTGCCTTCGGCGGGGGGACCCAAGAATGTATCGAGAAACGAATCTTCCATTTGTATGAACCAGCACCCAGCGCAATGCCCTAGTGAATCAGGTAGCCGAGTGCAGGGATTGTTGATGATTAGACAATGAAGGTACAGTTTTGTCGTTGTAACAAACTGAAAGAGAGTTAATTCCCGCTATTTTCCCAGAGTGTGACGTATGCACCACTAGTTCCCGAAATTAGACCTGACAGGTCTTGGCGGGTGGCCTTTTGTAGCGCGAGGCGCTCTTTGCGCATAAGGGCCGATAGTTGCTCGTTTAACTGGTCTAGCATTTCCGACGGAAGTTTCTTCCCAAACAATTCACCTGTTGCTTCACTTAGTTGTGAATTTTTGAACTCAAGTAAAGACCCAGCAAAAAAAAGGACGCCAACTGTGCCATTTGCATCATTAGCATCTGCGGTTATATCGATTCCAAGTTCTGCAATGATTCGCTGTAGTGAATTAGACCGAACTACTGCTTCTACTTGTTGAGGGATACCCATCAATTCAAGGAAGCCAATGTCTTTACGTCGGATCATTTTCGAAAAATCACGTTCAATAGTGGAGTAAAAGTCTTCTCCGAGTATGTTGGATATCGACAAGGTGAGTACAGTAGGCCCATTGGGACGAGTGTCCCTGGTGTCTACAGCGATGAATTCCCGCAGGTGAGGGAAGATGCACAAGGTTATGTCGGCGTTTTGCCGATCAGAATCAAACATCTTTCGATTTTAACCTCAGTCGATACCAAATAACTGTTTGATACGCTGAAACAAACTAATTTTTACTCCTCTTCGGGCATTATGCCAACTTTGTTCAGCCGAGGATGAGCGCGCTAGGTTGGAGGCACGTTTTTTCATGACGTCGCGTATTTCTCGTTCTTCACTTTTATCTAACCAGAATCCTGCATCGGTCGGGCAGGATTCTATTTCGAGGTTATAGCCTCGGTACCGAAATCGAATCATGTTTTTACGGCAATGGGGGCAATCGTGATCAACTTCGTGTTTCCCATATTGCCGTTGGCCTTTAACCATGTTCGCATTGGCTGCTCTATCTTCTAGCATTTCCAGAGTATCGAGGGTGAGCCATACTCCATCACATTTGGGGCATGTTGAAGATTCTTCACCTGCGGTTTTGGATAGAACGAGATTTGTTTGGTCTACTGGACATACCAGTTGGTTCAATTTGATAAATCCTTGGTTGATTTGGGAAGGTAGGTGGAAACGATGGTGGAGTTAAATCATTATCGAAACTTATAAAGTCTTTTCTCTTACTTAGTTGATTTCTCGTGGGAATAACGGAAGTCACAATGTGATGATCCTTCCATGATTGTTTGTGTTCGGCGCAGTTTGATTTCTGAGTTGAAACCGGAACAAAATTCAAAATCACGCGTGCACGAAAATATTTCACCGAGATCAGGGTACCCGAGTTCTTCGTACATTTCGGCGTATTTGCACCGTGTCACGTTGAATGAGTATTCTCGATTATCGGTTTTGATAACTTCAATTTCGAGAGCACCGTTTCTTCTCCATGCGTCTTTGTTCGAGGCGTAGTCTTCGAGTTCATTTGATCCAATATCTTGTGCGAATTGTGCACCTTGTTCTCGTGCTAGGCTCGTGATTACAGTTCTGGCGATCTCATTAGTTTTTTCTATTCCGATTTCATTCTGAAAGGCCTTGAGCATCGGTCCTAGAACTAAAGCTTCAACTTGACGTCGATCAATGACATCCATTTGATTCGGGTGAAAAGTCATGTAACAAATTCCTGACAGTTTAAGAATCGAAGTGATTCAAGGAGTATAAACCCTGATGTTTGCAGTTGTT
>NYZY01000078.1 GCA_002687335.1 Chloroflexota bacterium | reverse complement strand
GGGCTCTTTCAATCACTACCGAGGATTACCAAGAAAAACTCTTCGTCTATTTTGCGTCACGTGAAGATGAGAATTGAGCAGGGAGATCGTATCGGTATTGGTAAAGCGCGGGACTATGCTAAAGATGTGACAACCGAGTTGGAATTACGTTGTCCAGGTATCGCAAGAATTATGGTTGCAGGAAGTGTCAGAAGAGGAGTGGAACTGGTCAATAGCATTGACTTAATCTGTGCAGTGGATGATGAAGTTGAGATACTTACGGTTATCGATGCTTTCACCACGTTGTCAAATACATATACCGTACAGAGCCACGATTATTCGAGTGCTAAATTTTTAGACAAGAGTGGTCTGGGATTTTCGATCAAAGTTGTGAGATCGCAATCATTCGGGGGTGCACTTGTTCATGCAACTGGTTCTGTTGCACATGTAGAGAAGCTGAAGGAGATCGCGGCTGATCTAGGCTCAACCTTATCTCCAGATGGCTTATTTGACCTTGAGTCAGGTTCAGCGATCGATGTTAGGGATGAACAGAATGTTTTTGAGTGCCTTGGCTTGAATTTTGTGCCTCCAGAGATGAGAGAGGACACTGGAGAGTTGGAGAGTGCGGTCGAACATGATTTTCCGTCTATCATCTCGCTCAATGATATTCGTGGCGATCTTCATTGCCATACCGACTGGTCTGACGGGCGATTCCCTATGGACGAAATGGTCGAGGCAGCACAAAGTCGGGGCCTTGAATATTTGGCCATCACTGATCATTCACCGAGTGCGACCGTTGCTAATGGTCTAAGTCCTGATCGATTGAATTTGCATAATCATACTGTGCGGACAATTGGTTCTGCATCGACAGGGATAGACCTGTTGACAGGTACTGAGATGGATATTAAGCCCGACGGTTCATTGGATTATTCGGACGAGGTTTTGTCCGATTTAGATATCGTTATAGCTTCGATCCATTCGGCTATGGATCAGGATCAGGCCATCATGACAAATCGCGTGATCAGCGCTATGCAAAGTCCACATGTTGACGTCATATGCCATTTAACAGCAAGGCTGCTTGAGCGTCGTGCACCGGTTATGATGGATGTTGAAAGCGTATTTGAAGCAGCGGTTTTGACCGGGACCGTTATGGAAATTAATTGTTCGCCTGACCGACTTGACTTGAAGGCAGATCATGTACGCCGAGCGGTTGAACTCGGTGTAATATTTGCGATAAACACTGATTCCCACCGGACACATCAATTCGATAATTTACGGTTTGGTGTTCAAACAGCTATTCGAGGTTGGGTTGAAAAAAAACAGGTAGTGAACGCCCTTACATTTCACGAGTTACGACGTTTTTTGAACTTGCCGAAATCAGATAGATATGAATTTATGAAATCCCGTGGTTAGTAATGAACAAAAAGAGTTTGTTTCTGATGTTACGGCATGGAAGCCTGACGCGATTGTCTCTCGCTTGAAGTCACAGATTGATGAAAATGCGAGAGGGTGGAAGTTGTCAGTTCTCGAAACGATTGCTGAATGGCCTCTTGCTAGGGAGACTATTGCTGGCAAAGGTATCGACTATCTCATTGCCGGTGAGGCATTTGACTGGCGTCTTCTCGCTCGACGGCTGCTAGATGAGTGTAGTCCTAATGTCGAGAAGGAGATTTGGTGGGACTGGCTTCATGATTCAACACTTTTTGGTGGTTTTGCAGAATCTGAATTTAAGCGAGCCGTTGGAGTCGATAAGTTTAGAGCGCATCTTTCCTATTTCTACGGGGTGACCGTTGAACAGGCATTGTTGTTATCTGTTGAAGAGGAGATAACCCATATTCGCGTGGCCAGTGGACGGGAACTAAGTGATAGATCTTTGGAGCGGGCCCATGAACTGCTCTACGGTAATACCCGAGGTCAACTTTGGGAGGTTTTTAGTCTGGAAACCGGTGCACGACCTGCACGTACAGGTTCACGGCGCAAAGACGAACATTCACTCGCTTCGGAGGACGCCTTCACTTATTGGTTATTCAAGCTCAGGATGGAACGATCAGATCCCGCAAAAATTGCAAGTGATACACGTAAAGGCCTAGCTAAATTAGAGCGAATGCGACAAAACAATGATCGGCGAAAAATGCTTTTACATTCGGATGAACTACAAAGCCATTTGAGCAGACGGCGCGGCCATGAGAAGGTTTTGTGATTGCAATTGGGCAACCTTCGAGCTAGGGTAGAGTCTATATAGAACAGGTTTTGATGAGAAGTAGTAGCGGTGAGACAGGTTATTAGAGATCCGGTGGATGGTGAAAATCGGAACCTGTACATCTGTGAAGTCGTCTCTGAGCTGGCAATCTGAAAGTCTGCGTAATATTTAGGATTCCCCGGTGGTTCCGTTATAACTTTTAGAGAGGTTCACTGTTTGTTTAAGATGGCATAGTGGACAACGAAGGTGGTACCGCGGGCAACCCGTCCTTTGAGGAGCATTTTGGCTTTTTAAAAGGGTGGGTTTTTTTATTGTCATAAATTCTAATTTCCATGTCTTTGAGTATTTGAAAATTGAAAGACCATTTCGGTCAATTTAGGAATGCATAAGTGAAATCGATACATTTTGATGATATCCCTAAGCGATTTGATGTAAACGAGCGAGAGGCATTCTGGCGTCGCCGCTGGAATGAACTCGGGATTGAGAAGCGTGAGCATGGAGTTTCACGTGACAAATCCTTTGTGATTGATTCTCCTCCACCTACCGTAAGTGGTTCTCTGCATGTCGGTCATGTTTTTTCTTACACTCATCAGGATCTTCTGGCCCGTTACAAGAGAATGACCGGCTGGAATGTCGCTTATCCAATGGGCTGGGATGATAATGGCTTACCGACTGAGCGTAGGGTCCAGAACTATTTTGGAGTTCGAGCCGAACCAAATATTCCTTATGTAGAAAATCTTGATGTCGACGCTAAAAGAGCGGAACTGGGATTGAAGAAAAACCAACAACTAGTAGTAAGTCGTCAAAATTTCATCGAGATGTGTCACGTCATTACAGAGATGGATGAGGTAGCGTTCAAGGACACCTTTCAACGGCTTGGGGATTCCATTGACTGGGTCGATGAATACGCCACGATTGATGACAAGAGTCGTCGTATTGCACAAAGAAGTTTTTTGGACCTTCATGCAAAGGGACATGTTTACCAGTTAGAGTCACCGACCATGTGGGACGTCGATTTCCAAACTGCTGTGGCTCAAGCCGAAGTGGAGGATCGTGAGAAAAATGGTGCTTATCATGACATTGAATTTGGCGTTTTCGATGATGGTGTAGCGACAGAAAGTTTTGTGGTATCTACAACTCGTCCGGAATTATTGGCCGCGTGCGTTGGTGTGACAGCCCACCCGGATGATGAACGTTATAAAAGTCTGTTTGGTAAATATGCTGTAACGC
The DNA here is from genome assembly GCA_002687335.1 of Chloroflexota bacterium. Next base: position 5,812 of record NYZY01000078.1, on the reverse strand, counting down.
CGGGTTTCTTTTCTAAAATACCCATATTCCCAAGTGTCGAAGCAGACCCCGACAAAGGCACTGGGATATTGATGGTTTGTACATTTGGTGATCAGACAGACGTAATGTGGTGGCGTGAACAGGGGCTTGAACTGCGCCAGATCATGGCACGCAATGGACGTATCTCGGAGCGATTGTTTGGTGGAGCCAATGGGTGGTTTAGCCTCAATCCTGCTCTGGCGAACACAAACTATCAGAAGATTGTCGGAAAACGCGCTCCATCGGCTAAGTCGATTGTCGTAGATCTTATGCGCGATCCTGAAAATTCGGCGGTTGGAAAAGGTGCGCCGTTGCAGCGTGAGCCCGAACAGATACAGCATCCTGTGCGTTATTACGAGAAGGGTGACAGCCCACTTGAATACCTTACTACTCGACAGTGGTTTGTTAGTTTGCTTGATAAGACGGACGAGTTAATTGACATGGGCAATAAGATCAAGTGGCATCCAGAATTCATGCGGAAACGATTTGAGAACTGGACTGAGAATCTGAACGTAGACTGGTGTATCTCTCGGCAGAGGTATTTTGGTGTGCCTATCCCGGTCTGGTATCCATTAGATTCCAATGCCGAGCCTATTTACGATGATGTGATCGTAGCGACAGAAAGTATGCTGCCCGTCGATCCAGAGTCAACTCCTCCGCCTGGATATAGTGAAAGCCAGCGTGGTGGTCCCGGCGGTTTTCTCGGTGAACCTGATATTTTCGACACATGGTTTACATCATCGTTATCCCCGCAGCTGGTTGCGCGCTGGGGCGAGGAAGGTGATCAGATGAGTTCTTTGTTCCCGGCTGATATACGTCCTCAAAGTCATGAAATTATTCGAACGTGGGCGTTTTACACCATCGCAAAAGCATTGTTGCATCAAGAAACTGTGCCGTGGAGGAATGTGATCATTTCTGGCTGGGTACTAGATCCTGATCGGAAAAAGATGTCAAAGTCGAAAGGCAATGTTGTAACGCCGATTGAAACTCTTGATCGTTTCGGTGCAGATGCAGTCAGATATTGGTCAGCGTCATTCAGGTTGGGTTCCGACGCGACTCATGACGAGTCAATCTTTAAAATTGGTGGCAAGTTAGTCACGAAAATTTACAATGCTGGAAAGTTTGTGCTGGCTCAGACCGCCGACGAAGGGCCGATTGTTAACGAGCTTGATCGTGCTTTTGTTGCTGAGCTTAAGGAGCTTGTAGTAGTTGCGACTCAGGCATTTGAGCGATTTGAGTTTTCAATAGCACTGCAAGAGACGGAAAAGTTTTTTTGGGGAGCATTCACTGATAATTACATTGAATTGATCAAACCCCGATCCCGATCGGAAGATGATCCTCAGGGAAGGGCGTCCGCTGTGGCTACCCTCCGTCTGGGGCTAAATGTTGTGCTAAGGCTGTTCGCTCCAGTTGTTCCGACTATTACTGATGAAGTTTGGAGTTGGGTGTTCGCTGAAGAAACAGGAGATTCGTCTATTCATCTAACCAGTTGGCCGGCGGTCGCTGAACTTGCTGCAATTCCAGCGCCGGATGTGACTGGATCTTTTGCTGCTGCATGCGATGCAATATCTGCAATCCGAAAGGCGAAGAGTGAAAGTGGTATGAGTTTGAATCGAGAATTGTTAACTCTAGATTTGGAAGCCGATGATGCTGGACAACATGATCTTATGCTTGTACGTAAGGATGTTGCGGCTGCGGGTGGTGCCGACGATGTTGGCTTTGTACCTGGAACTCCAACGTCTGATTGGCGTTACACGGCCCATATAAAACCGTTGGAATAACCTCAGCCTACCATAGAAAAAGCGTGCATGAAGGAACTAGAGTTCAAGACAAATTAAGTGTCGTTCTTCCATTTATCCCATTTTTCTAGTGTGAAATCTTTTGCTGCAAAGAATCGGTGAACAGCTGATTCTTTCATTCGAACTTCAGCACACATTTTTGCCACATCAGCAGCCATGTCTACCTCAACTCTAGTTGCGCCGTCAGCATCGCACACTAATATATCTCCAGGAGAGATTTTTAGACTTGCGACCACGACTTCAATGTTTTGATCAATCATGTTGAACGGTCCATGTCCTGGAACACGTCCAGTGGCCCATAGTGGTAAACCGGCTTGTTGTATCCCGGGGACGTCTCGAGCGTTTCCATCGACCAGTGCGCCGACTGCACCAAGCGCCTTCATTTGATATGCCATGCCGTCTCCTATGATGGCACCTCTGCGAGAAGGCTTTTCTACATCTTGCTGGACTACGATCACTGGCAAATCTGCTTTTGCTATCGAGTTAAAATAGTCTATGCGGTTTGATTTGAGTTCACCGGGTTCATTTAGTGGAGCCCAAGTTGAGGTAAGTGCATATCCGACTGCAGGCTGGTTCCCAGGTGAGACGTATTCTCGGATATCAGGGTCAGTGTAATCGTTATCTTCGTGAATGTATCCACGTACAAGGATTCCCGCATTCTGAACTGTAGCGGAATCGTATTCAGCCAGTGTATCTAGTACCGATTGATTTACTGTTTTCATGATTTGAAGAGAGTTTAAACGGATTTATTGCTCAATCGGGGCAATTTCAGACTCTACGGTGAGTGGATCGCCAGGGAAAAATTCTCGCCATGGTTCGAATTGTTCAACGAAAGTGCGGCCTTCTTCCATTGATCCCAATCCTTTGACTGCGCGTCCAGGATCGTAACCGGTTGTTTTGGCAAGGGCTTCGATACCGCGTTTGGTATCACGAACTCCTCCAACAGAGAAAGTATCGCCTTCGTCATTTTCAACTATTAGGTCAATTCCTTTTTTCTTCTGCTTCCAGTATAGCCTCATGTAGACGCTCTCGATCCGATTTTGTGTGAAGTATTTGCTGCTCATATTCTACGGTGAACTACACCGTTATGGGCATGGCTGAGTCTGTTGAAATCTAACAATCTACAGATATAGATGCTCGCTCTAATATTTTTTAGAGGATCCAATGGAACAATATCCGAAATTAAACTTTTTTATCAGCTCCGCTTAATGTTTCGTAAGTAGAGGCAAGGCGTAGTCGAGAATAGCGTGCCCGACGTTTAACTTGGTCATTAACGGATGTAGTTGCGTATTCCCTTTGGAGTCTATGAACGTCACCCGGTTTGTGTCTGTGCCAAATCCGCTTCCGGGCTCACTTATATCATTTGCAACGACGAAGGCTGCTCCTTTAGGTGCCGTTTTTGCTTTAGCGTTTTCTTCGACATTATTTGTCTCTGCAGCGAATGCAACTTTTACTAGCTTCCTACCTTGGGCAAGTGGCATGAAATCTTCAACTTCCACAAGGCTAAGTGATGTTCCTGATTGACCTTGTTTTTTTATCTTTTGATCAGAAACTTGAGCTGGAGTGAAGTCAGATATCGCAGCGGCCATGATTAGAAGATCAGCTTCAGATGAAGATGGCACAATTGCGTCGCGCATCTCTTCGACTGTCACGGCTTTTACAACCTCTACACCTGATGGGTGAGGCAAGTCTGATGCCGTGACTAGAAGAACGTCTGCACCTCGATCGCGTGCGGCTTCGGCGATACGATGTCCCATTTTTCCTGTAGATCGATTTGAAATGAATCTGACCGGATCAATTGGTTGACGAGTGCCGCCAGCAGAAACGATGACTCGCCGGCCTGAGTAGTCGCCATGTCTCCCGATGGCTTGACGCACTAATCCTTCTAAAACATGCGTTTCTATCAACCTCCCTTTTCCCAATAATCCAGACGCTAGTCGTCCGTTGGCCGGCCCGGCGATTATTACCCCATCTTTGACAAGCGTATTTACATTTCGTTGGGTGGGTGGGCTTGCAAACATGTCAGCATCCATTGCTGGTGCAACGATGACTGGTGCCTCAGTGGCGAGTACGGTTGCGGTCAATGGGTCGTCGGCTATACCAAGGGCTAATTTTGCTATGGTATTTGCGGTGGCCGGAGCGATCAGAATACAGTCTGCTTGCAAAGCCAGGGCAACGTGATCCATGTTCAATTCAGATCGTGCTTGCCATAAGCCAGTGGTAACCGGTCGATGAGTTAGCGCTTCAAAAGTAGACGTTCCGACGAACTCAGTGGCTGAGGTCGTCATAATCACATCGACCATGGCACCCGCTTGCACCAGTTTGCTCGTCACATCTGCTGCTTTATAAGCAGCGATTGATCCTGTCACACCCAGAACGACGTTCTTACCTTCGAGAGGAGTGTGTGATATTGGTTGCATTATTGAAGTAATCTCAGGTGCCATGGTAATAGGGTCAGATTAGTTGTTATTCATTTCGTAGACGATCCTGAGACCAGTTAGCGTAAGCTCGGGGTTTATGTGGTCGAAACAGTTGGTGTGTTCACCCATTAATTTCGCCAAGCCGCCAGTTGCGACTACTCCTACCTCGTTAGGATTGTTTGGATTCAACTCAGATTTAAATCGGGTCACCATCCCTTCGATCAGCGCGGCGAATCCGTAAATAAACCCTGATTGCATGGATGCAACTGTACTTTTACCTATGACATGATCCGGAGCGATCATTTCCACACGGCGAAGTTGAGAAGTGTTACGGAACATCGCATCTGCCGCGATTTCCAGTCCTGGAGAAATCGCGCCGCCGATGTAGTCACCATCCGCAGTGATTGCGTCAAAGACGGTCGCTGTACCGATATCTACAATTATGATCGGGCCGCCGTATATTTGATGAGCAGCTACTGCATCCACGATTCGATCGGCTCCGACATCTTGAGTCCTGTCATAGTGAATGCGAATGCCAGTCCGTATGCCTGGGCCGATTACGAGCGGCTCTTTTTTTGTTAGAGATGAAAGCGTCTTGACATAATCTTCTGTGATTGGCGGTACGACCGAGCACAGGACCACGGCATCAAATGATTCTGGTTCGACGTTCTTCGATCGTAAAATAGCCTGAAGTGCCACAATATGCTCGTCGACGGTGCGTGCCTCGCGGGTTCCCAGACGCCAAGTTGCGGTAATAATCTGACCTTCAAAGGCTCCGATTGTGATGTTCGTGTTACCGATATCAACGGCAAGTAGAGAAGTCACGGTCGTTCAAGTATAAGAGTATAAGAGTGTGAGTTGTTAATGAGCGTACTGTTATCAGGTAAAGATTTTATCTCTGAGTCAACTAGATAGATATCAATTAGCTTTTTTTTGACACAAAATCCCGGTAGAAGTAGCCGAGACGATCGGATACATCCGTTGCTCGCATACTCATTTCACCCAGTTCGCTTCTTGCTATGTCAGCTGCGTGGCCATGTATGTACACAGCTAACGAAGCCATATCTAATAAGTTGTCAGGGCGCTGGGCCAGCAATCCACCTAATAGACCTGCCAACGTGTCGCCGCTTCCCCCCTTAGCCAGTCCGGAGTTGACCCACGGAGAGACTCTAAAACGACCATTTGGCGCTGCAATTATTGTGGCGGCGCCTTTAAGTACCACGATTTTTTGAAACTTTTCAGCCGCCTCGAGCGTAACTGCAACTCTGTTCTGTTGGACATCTAAACTTGAGATCCCCATTAGTCTGCCCATTTCTCCAGGATGTGGTGTTAGAACACAAGGGATTTTTAATTTATCCCACCATTGGTGAGATTCGGCGAGAATGTTCAGCGCGTCGGCGTCGATGACAACTGGAATATCATCATCGACTTGCGAAAGGAAACTCGTCACAAATTCAAAGGTGTTTCTGTTTTTACCTAGGCCCGGACCAATTACGGCTGATGTCGCGTTCTTCAGAACGTCGAGCGCTATGCTGGAGGCTTCCGAAGGATTGATATCACCGTTTTGAGAGACAG
>NYZY01000077.1 GCA_002687335.1 Chloroflexota bacterium | reverse complement strand
TAACTGAACTAATTAAGAAACTCGAAATACCTACAGCACCTACAAGCGAAATCACAAAATGAAATTAGCAGTAGTAGGTAAAGGCGGTGTAGGAAAGACTAGTATTACTGGTACTCTCGCTAGACAATTAGGAAGAGAAGGTTACAAAACATTAGCGATAGATGTTGATCCTGCAATGAACCTTGCTTACTCGCTTGGAATATCGACCAATATTGCTTCAAAAATAACTCCATTGTCAGAAAACCATTCACTAATAGAAGAAAGGACTGGTGTAGCCCCAGGCTCTTCAGGAGGAGTATTTAGCCTAAATCCAACCGTTAGTGATATAGCTGAAAAATATGGATTGCCTGGGCCAGATGGAACCAGGCTTCTAGTAATGGGGACTGTAAGATCAGCTGGTGCTGGATGTATGTGTCCAACAAATGCATTGGCTAAAGCTCTTGTTAGACATCTTATGGTATCAGCAAAAGAAGCTATAATTATGGATATGGAAGCCGGACTTGAGCATCTTGGAAGAGGTACAGTACGAGGGGTAAATGCAATGCTTTGTGTAGTTGAACCGAGAATGCAATCCATCGAAACAGCACGAAGAATTAAAGATCTCTCAATAGAATTAGGTGTAAAGACTCTGCTTATTGTAGGTAACAAAATGAAAAATAATGCAGAACATAATTTACTTAAGAAGAAATCAGCTGAATTGGGAATCCCTATTATTGCTATAATTCCTTACGATGAATCAATTGAACAGGCAGATATGGCCAGAATAGCACCAATAGATTTTGCTCCTGATTCACCGGCAGTTAAATCTGTAGAATCACTAAAGAATTCTCTAGTAAAACAGTTCCATTCAACCTAACTTAAGATTAATATTCTCTGGAATATATCTCTATAACTGAAAATACGATAGGTACTATGGACCAAACCAATATTGCTACAGAAAGAGGCACAAAGGATCCACCGACCCCAAAGTTACTCGTCATAAAGCGCACGGAAAGCTCTGGATCAAAATTAGGTTGTATTAACAGATGCATAATCACTTCAGAGATATTAATAGGGTTTAGAAATATGAAGTAAAGATAAGCTTCTGGTTCATTCGCCGTTATAAGCATAGATCCTAAGAACCCACTGTTATAGATTGTCGTGAAGAATAACCAGACAAATAGACCTAAAGAGATTGCCATCGTTCTATTTGCAGATATTACAGAAATAGCTATGGATATCCCTAACATAACTGCTACTGAACTGACCATAGCTAATATTATGTAAGTAAAATTATCCAATCCAGCAATCTCGATCCCAGATTCACCCAGTGATGGAAGCATTGCAAGCCCAAACCCTATGCTCATCATTAACGTAATAACTAGAAGCAGTCCCAAGAACTTACCGATAATTACTTCGAATTTACTAACAGGTTGGGATAGCAGATATGAAAGAGTACCTTGTTCTTTCTCACTAACTATACTTAAAGAACCAACAATAACCGTAATCAATCCACCCAGAGATATGGCATATAATAGAAATACTCCGGTTTTTCCCGGAATATTGGTGTAAGAAAACAATCCAAGAAGCATCAACACAATGTAAGGGATCTGTAGAATAAGTAAAAAGAAAATACCGGATAATACCAGAAACCATCGATTCCTAATAGAGTCTTTAAGTTCTTTCTTGGCTATTACTAGAATAGATGAAATCAACACCCCACTATCACTATTCCTCATTTTCTCCTGTTATCTTCAGAAATGCCTCTTCCAGATTAGGCTCAGATATCCTAAAATCTTTGATCGTCAATCCAGCTTCTTCTACAGATTTCAAAACAGAAATCTTTCTGGAAGATTCGGTTGAAACTATTACGAACTCGTCTTTTAACGATACATTTTCAGCTCCCGCCCTAAGAAGAAGATCTTTAGCAGTATCGATTGACTTAGTATTCAAATTCTCTTGAACGGTTAAGATGATGTCAGTCTTTAATTTCATCTTCTTTAGTAAATCATCTGCGCCCCCCCTGAATAGAAGTTTTCCTTTATTCACCACTATCACATTTTCAGAAATCTCATTTACATCACTCAGCAAATGAGTAGAAAGTAGAATTGTTTTTTCCTTCTTTGATTCAGCTCTTATCATATCCTTAAACTCCAAAACCCTCTTCAAATCAAGGTTTGCGGTTGGCTCATCAAAAAGTAGGATAGAACTATCTGCCAACCCTGCGATAGCAAGCATAAGCCTCTGACGTAGCCCTTCAGAAAGATCTTTTGCCAATTTATCAGTAAAGTGTTCAAGTTTACTTTTTTCAATACTTTGGCTTACAGCATTCCGCGCAATCCCTTTAATGTCAGCATAGAACTTCAGATTATTCTCGACAGTTAGGTTAGGGTACAACATGAACTGTTGAGGAATGTAGGTAATCTTTCTCCTTATTTCTCTCCCTTTTTTCTTAGCATCTAATCCATCCACAAATATGTTGCCACGATATTTCACTAATCCCAGTATACATTTTAGTATCGTGGATTTTCCTGCGCCATTAGGTCCAAGTAACACTACGACCTCACCTTTCTCAACTTTAAAGTTGATATCATAGATGACTTTGACCTTACCATATCTCTTTGACAAATTTTCGACTTCAATCAATGTAGATGTATCTATTCAGTTCTAAGCTTATGTGGTATTAATATGTTCAAACTAAAATATGTTGAATAGCAAATATCAAAGGCCTTAACTCTGTCATCATTTTTCTAAATAAATATTGAACGCAGTCATCCTTTAGCAGGTAACCAACCTTTATTTGTTCCATGATACACAGATAGATGATTACAGCTTCACATTTAGGATATATCTCCATTATAAAATAACTGAATATCCTCTAAACATATTTCATTTGACGACGTTTTCAAACAGTCTAGTTCACCCGAATCTTTCATAAGTCTAGGTGAAAAAATACATCAAAAGAAGTTTCTTTCACTCTAAAAAAATGAGGATTGATGACCCTAATTCTGGAATCATCTACTGATTGGTTAAGACTATGTTTTGGGTTTACGGGTTTATTTGCTGTTCGGCTAAGCACAATCCAGCTGGATAGTGACAAATGTAGTTTCCTGCATTGCTTAAATCGCCGCAGACAAGGCTGGATGGACAACCTGCGTCGAAGGCACAGTTTCTACAGTGTTCACCGGGATCTATTACACCGTTACCACAGGTAAGTTCTAATTGGGCGCACTCAGCCGCGGGTGCTCCCTCGGGACAGACGAATTTAGGTGCGTTTTGGAGTAGTGGTGTTCCTTGAGCGGTATTTGCTGTACCCGTTGTGAGAGAGATCGAAAGTGATATTCCCACAGTTAAGACTAATACGGCTAAGACCGTTATTAGTATCTTTTTATTCATTTTTTACGTCTCACCAATGTAAATATCGCAAAAGCACCTATTAAACTTACCGCTATGCCTATTATTATATAATTGGTTGAGAGGGAAATGCCTTCACCAATTGTATCTTCCACAGATGTCGATAAAACCACGATATTTTCTGAAGGTATGCTGAACGCCAACAAATACGCCGATCGGACCCCCACTTCGTTTCCAATTATGGCCGAACCGCCGACAAACTGTACCATAGTAAAATTTCCTCGCGCAGTAGCTCCCAAGACTGTCGGTATACTGAGTCCGCTTACCCCAAAGCTTCTATCCCAGATGGCGGAACCGTCATTCGCATCATAAGTGTAGAGGGTTCCATCGGGTGCAGGTACAAACACCAATCCCCCACTCACAGTTAAACCACCGGTTAGTGCTTCTTCGTCAAAAAAATTACTCCACTTCTCTTCTCCCGAAGTGGCGTCCACGGCGTATAGAGTTGAGTTCACTGAGCCTTCTGCTTCAAGAAGCTTAGAAAAGTCCACGACTCCAGTGTCGCCTATGTTGCTGGTCGGAGCTATCTCCACAATGCTGCAGCTGTTGAATGTTGACATATAGATGGTATCATAGGCGAGAACGATGTAGTTCGATACCGCACCTAGAGCACCGGGGCACTGAAGAAACGGGTCAGTCGAAGGATGATTAGCCCAAGGCTTAGTATCAAATATTCCAGTCTTTACATAGTCGGCATTGCCACTGTTTACACGTTTGACAGTAGGAGGATCAAAGTACCAGAGTAGGTCACCTGTCTCTGCGTCTAAAGCGTATAGGTAACCGTTTCTGCAGGCTGCATATACAGTCTTCTTGTTCTCGATTTCTCCAAGAATAACATTAGAGGTGCATCCGTAGCCATTCAGGTCGTTGGGGATGGCCTGATAATTCCAGACTATTTCACCCGTTGAAGCATCTAGCGCTATAATTGAGTTGCTGTATGGATCTTCTTCCGGGCGGTCAGAAGCGAACCACTCCGGTGTGGGTGACCCGGTTCCAATGTAGATGATTCCCTCCTCCTGGTCTATAGCCCATTGACCCCATCCTAAAACGACATTACCTCCATCTTTCGTCAGAGACGTCTTCCAGACGACTTCTTCACTGTCGACGCTGATTCCAACTATATAGCTAATGGAACGTTCTGTAGTTTCGAAGCCCGAAGGCGCCACAATCATAATTCCCTCCTCCCTATATAGAATTGGCGCCGTTATCCCTCTGAAATAAGTGTCTCGAGGCTCTGCGTTGGGCGGGATGGTGCCACATAAAACGTCACTCGGTATTTCCACAATTAGCTCTCCGTTAACATCATCTATCGCTTTGATAGTACAATCCTTGTCCACTAGCCAGAGCTTGTTGTCGTAATAGTTTAGAAAGTGGTTATGGATATTTTCTTCATGAAGTCCAAACTTTTCTTGATTAGGTTGTGCTAGTGGGAGTGACCAGAAGGAAGTTCCATCATCTAGCCTTATCGCCAAGATTGCTGGTGAACGAGTCAAATAATACAGAATTCCTCTTTGGATAATCGGGTGACCTACGGTCTTCAGAGTCATGTTAGGTGAGAACATCGGCGGTACGAATTCGAGCGGCATCATCCACTGCTGTTCCACCATCATAATATCTTCTTTATTTATGTCAACTTGAGGGTTGAATCTGCTTGCGTTCTCATCGAAGCTCGAATAAGGCCAGCTGAATCCTTCTATCTGTGACAACACTGGATGAAGGAGTAAAGATGATGACAGCAGCAGTATGATCAAAGTCGAGACAGAAAGATAAGTGAATCGCTTCAACGATAATCAAATAAATATGATTTTTAGTATCGTAATAAACGTTTCCAAATCTCCGGATTATGTCAAAATATTATGCAAGGATAGCGGTTTAAGCCTATTAGTATTTGATCACAGTTTGATATTATTTTCAGGTGGAGATTAACGCTTCTATACTTTATCGTATACACTAAGACTTGGCAATATTACGCCATTTGTTCCTGTTTCCAGTTTCTGTAGATATGTCATATGTATTTATAATCTCTTAAAATAATATATATATTATACTGATATACCTTGATTTATTGTATTAAAAATATATTTATGTGTATTTTATTCAAATATTATATAATATATGTTAAATATTTCACATCATTATATTAGTAATCTTTATATGGATACTGCTCTTATGTCGAGTCGAAAATATATGATATATACTAAGAAATACAAGATAACATTACTAATGACGCTGTCCATATTTGTGTTCAGCACCTTCGTACCAGCGCTAATATACGCAGGACCACTTGCAGATTCAGCAAGTAACTGGGAGTATATGAATGGAGATTCGTGGGGTGGAAATAATTCCCCTCAACAACAGATGAACAGAGACAATGCCGATGCTTTTGAGGTTAAATGGATCTACCCTATAGGGGGTTCAACTCTTGCACCTGATGCAATTCAAGCTGTAAATCCTGGTGGAGATGCGACCGTTACTCCTATTGTTGTTGATGGCACAGTGTATGTACTTACAAATTATCTGGGCCTATTCGCAATAGATGCTGAGACTGGTCGTCAACTATGGTCATATCAGTATACAGTAGATATCGACGATGCTGTAGAGAGACTTCCGATATCGGTTGGAGCTCCTCACTTACATGGATTCAGATACTGGTCTACGGACGATGTAATACTGGTTCCTGGACTTGCATGTGAATACGTGGGAGTAGACGCAAAGACCGGAGAAGAGAAATGGACAACTGACCCTTACTGTACAGATGTTGCTGGAAGCATACGCCCATACATTATGGGTGGAATGGGAATGGGAACAGCAACTATGGGAACCTATGAGAGAGGACGAATGTTCATCACAGGAATGCGAGGAACCGAGTGGATCGCTGACGCTCAAGGTAGAAGCTTTGTTACAGGAATAGACATGGATACAAAACAAGTGGTGTGGAGAGTCTTCAACCAGCCACCTCAAGACAGACCTGACGTTGATTGGGCTCTACATGAGTGTGACGTAGGGTGGTTTGGACAAGGTGAAGGTGTGGCTGTCCCATGCAGTGACGTTCCAGAAAGCATACTCAAAAACGACTGGCTAGAAGATCCTAACGAACCAACATCGATGTTCAATTCAGTAACTGCCATGTGGGGTCAGCCTCTGGTTGACGAAGACACAGGGTATGTATACGTAGCAACCGGAAACGCCAATCCTTTCTTCTATACAAACTATCGACCTGGACCAAACCTATATGCAGTCACTCTGCAAGCAATAGATACCAATATAGGCCAGCGTGCCTGGTGGTTACAAGATACCCCTCGTGACCCGTGGGACTATGACTGTAACTGGAGTGGCTTCTTGTCAGATGACACTGCTTTAGGGAAGGTTTATGTCAAAGGCTGTAAAATAGGATATCTAATGGTGCTTGACGCCGCAACTGGAGACACAATACATAGAATCGACATCCATAATGATGCTGATTCACGAATCGGCCATAAATCTAATTGTGAAGATACAATTGGTATATGTGAACCACTAGACATATTCAGCAAAGAAGAAATCATAGATTGGCCAGGGCCATTATATGATGAAGATTCAGCCTATGATACGCCTCTCTTGGTCAGTCCAGGATGGTGGCACGGATCATTTGGCTCAGGCATATCCTACGATGACGGTGTAACCTATCACTTCGCACAAAAATCCCCGCTTATTATCGATGAGTTCCTAGATCCATTCTTCAATCCAGGATCACCACCAGACCGAGATCGTGACCAACAGTCAAACGCGACTCTAATGGCTCGAGATCTAGTCACTGGTGAATTGAAATGGCAGTGGTTCTACGAATGGAGCCCTGTACGTGCATTCCCGGTAATAACTGGAGACATGGTGATTGCTGGCTTCTCTGACGGTATGATGCGCTTCTTCGACAAAGACAATGGTCAACTAATGAAGGAGTTAAATGTCGGAGCAGGGATGCTTGTAGGTCCATCGGTAGGAAAGGATTCGAACGGTGACACAAAAATATTCGCAGTCATAGGTACCGCTTGGGGACCAGGACAATTTGTGTTTGATCGCTCAAGCACAAGTGGAACATTAGTCGCAGTCGGTCTTTCCGAACGTGCAGCGGCACAAGTTAGGACAACAACAAGCACTGTAACAGCAACAACAACAACAGTACAAACAACCACAACGGCAACAACAAGCGTAGTATCAGTTACTGAAGAAGTTACTGAAGAAGTAGGTCTATCATCTACAATAACATATGCAGCAATAGCTGTAGCTGTTATTGCAGTGATTGCAGCTGCTGTACTAGCAACAAGAAAAACATAGTCTTAAATGATAAGTAGACGATCCTAATATTAGGGTCGTCAACCCTTATTTTTTTAGTAATTTTATCGTTCACTTCGATGTATTTTAAGAATTCTACTTCAGTGATTTGTTCTAGCAAAGTTTATGTTGTTAAGTACTGTGTTATGTTCGAAAATATATGATATGTGCTAAGACATATAATATTACGTTACTAACGACGCTGTTCATATTAGTGTTCAGCACCTTTATACCGGCACTATCATATGCTCAACCTCTTGCGATATCCGATAGTGATTGGCAGTATACGCAGGGCAACTCTTGGGGTCAGAACAACAGCCCCCAGATCCAGATAAACAAAGACAACGTAGACGCCCTCGAGATAAAGTGGTTACACCCGATAGCAGGGTTGTCTGCCGCACCGGATTTTTTGCAGGGCTTAGATGCAAGTGAAGGTTCTACTACACCGGCGATAGTAGTGGATGGGCTAGTCTATATAAGGACAAACTGGATGAACACAATCGCCATAGACGCTGAGACGGGCAGAGAAGTTTGGAGTTATCAATATAACATAGACATCGATGCAGCTCAAGAAAGACTTCCAATTATATTAGGGTCTCCTCATCAACATGGCTTCAGATACTGGGAGACAGAAAATGTACTACTTCAAGCTGGAATGGAATGTGAATTCTATGCTTTAGACGCGGCAACGGGTGAAGAGAAGTTCAATGTAGGACCCATGTGTTTAGACGTTCCGGGTAGCGTATACCCATACAACACATTCGGATCCATGATGGGACTTGCTCAATTAGGCACTTATGAAGCCGGGCGACTATTCATTGGCTCAGTAGCATACGGTGACCTTGGAGTCATAAAGACTGGTAGAACTCAAATTATTGGCATCGATATGGACAACCCGTCACAAATAGTCTGGAGAATCTTCACTATGCCTCCTCAGGACAGACCGGTGGATGACTGGGCCCTTCAGGAATGTGACATAGGATGGTTCTTCACGATACCTTGCAGCCAAGTAGAAGCAGAGGCTCGGAACAACTTAATGAATGACTGGCAGTTCAAACCTAGAGAAACACCACATTGGTCAACCGGAGTGACAGCGAACTGGGGTCAACCCGTAGTAGATGAAGACACCGGGCTCCTCTACATGAACACAGGGAACATAACGCCATTCTTCTACACAAACTATAGGCCAGGACCCAACTTATACGGTTCAGCCATAATAGCCATAGATATGAATGTTGGAAAGCTCAAATGGTGGATGCAGGCTTATCCAAGAGACCCGTGGGACTATGACTGTAACTGGAGTGGCTTTCTAGTCGATGATCCTATGCTGGGTAAAGTATACGTCAAAGGTTGTAAGCTCGGTTACTTACACGTTCTTGACGCCGTGACTGGTGTACACATTCATTATATAGATACCCGAGCACCCGACCAAGTCGATCCAAGGATGGGTAACCTGAATTCAGGTCAGCTAGGTGTAGCCGCACCTCTTAACCCCCTTAGCAGATTTGAAATGAAGGAACTTTCCATCGCGTTCAAAGAATATCAAGATGCAGAAGGTCAAGATCTAAATCCGGGCTTCTTCCACGGATCATTTGGTTCAGACCCAGCCTATAACGATGGAACAATATTCCACTATGTACAGTCAGGTATATTGACATTGCCTCCATGGACGTGGCCCGAAAACCCATATGATGCCGAAGAAGGTGCGTACTATCCATATGGAACATCTAACCCTGGAAAAGCCACCTTGGTTGCCAGAGATCTAGTTACAGGCGGTCTAAAGTGGACTTTCTACTACCCTTGGTCCAATATAAGAGGATTTCCAATAGTTACAGGAAATATGGTTATTATGGGTCACCCAGATGGCTTCATGCGCTTCCTTGACGAAGATACCGGTGAATTGCTTAGAGAAATAAATCTTGGTGGTGCAATGGGTGTTGGACTTACTATAGGCAAAGACTTCAACGGAAACTCGAAGATATTCGTACTCCTCAACACAGCATCTGGCGCTGGGTATGCAATTACACCTGGTGTAACAGGTACATTGGTTGCGATAGGTCTCTATGAGCGTGCTATAACTACGACTTCAACCACTACAACAACCATCACCTCAACTTTAACTACAACAGCAACTTCAATCGTACCCGCTAAGACAATGACAACGACCCAAGAAGTTACTGAAGAAGTTGGTCAATCGTCCACCGTAATATATGCAGCAGTAATGGTCGCTGGCATTGCGATAATAGCTACAGCTGTAACAGCAAAAAGAAAACAATCCTGAAGAATATGCGAAGGTGTAAAGGATTCGCTAAGAAGCGTGACTGAAGACTATTTAGGTTTAGAAGTATAATGTTATCTCTACTATTATTCAAAGTAGATATCACCACGTTTATACGTAATTCGCAGATACTGTATTGTGATAGCTTTGAAATGGGTTAAGACTGCCGACAGATTTGGTCTAATGATTGAACAGCATCTTAAGGAGCACTTCTCCAGACTTGAACCAGAAGCTGAGCAGTATCACCCGTTTATACATGGAGTATACAGTAGCCTAGCTGAGTATATTCTAAGGAAAGGTAAGCGGCTTGCATCAGTATACACGCTTATCACATACTCTGGCTACAGAGGCGATATAGATGATGCCATACTTTCAGCTTGTACTGGTATCGAGTTGTATAGGCACAGTATTCTTCTGCATGACGATCTGGTAGACGGAGAAGATCTTAGGCGTGGAGGAAGGGTGTTTCAGGAACTATTCGAAAGTCCTGATGAGAGGCTGGGAAACGGAGTCGCGGTCTTCACGGGGGATATAGCTTATGCCTTGGCTGTTCAGAAATTCTTCTCATCAGGCTTCGAAAGAAGTAAAGTAGAGAGGGCAGTGGATCTATTGAATGAAGGTTTCTTGCGGGTAAATGAATCTCAGATACTCGACCTATTGTTCGGGTACAAAGAACCAGATGTTGAAGAGTGGTACGTTATGGCTTCAAAGAGGGCGGCGTCTCTATTCAAGTCGACGATTCTTATAGGTGCTATATTGGGAGATGCACCTGAAGAGGATATACCTATCCTATCTGAAGCTGCTGAAAATATAGGTTACTCATTCGACATTCAGGACGATATTATTGACACCTTCACATCCAAAGAGCAGTATGGTAGAGAGCCTGCGGGGGACATTCTGAGGAGGAAGAAGCCTTTGCACATCGTTTACACTTTGAAGATGGCTGACAATAGAACATTGAAACTGCTCAGAAGCATAGGATCTAAACGGCGAATATCTGGCGAAGAGCTAGAAGCCATCCGACGGGGCATAACAATCTGCGGAGCACTTGACGCTGCAAAGGAGAGGTCAAGGTTTCATGCGGAAAAGGCCCAAGAACTAATGGCGCAAGTGAAGATGACGGGTGAAGCGAAGAGGTTCTTCAACTCGCTCTTGACATACGTTACAGATAGCTTAGATTGGTACAAATAGCCGTGGCAAACTATAAGTTGATTATGGTTGAGAAAGCAATATCTACTAGCAATCTTAGACTAATGTTTTGAGTTTTTCACATTTCATATCCTAGTTTATTGAAGAGTAGAACCTCTCTTCACCTTAAAGACTCGCATATCTTCTTAATCTTCACTGACGGTTTCTTAGCAAATATCCTTTTCTACATATGGGTTACGTATATTTCCTTTATCTTGATAACCTTTGACAAGATGCAGACCACATCTTTGAACTGTCATGTAAGGCAACTTAAACCAGATTTTTAGAAAGGTTAGGAACTTAATATGGGAGTCAGAGAATTCAAAGTACCTGCCTAACTCCTTTGACGGTTCACCTAATTCAATACAGCTTCAATCCTTGATAAAACCAATATCTAGAGTAACCTACCTTCAATCAAAATCTCATTATGATCAGATCAAGACGACCCAAAAGATAAATCTAAGAGGAAAAATGTAAATTAAAGGTATTACGCTTGAAAATGAGCGATTAAGTAAACTTTATATGCATACTGCTCTTATGTCGAGTCGAAAATATATGATTAACGGAAAAAAATACAAGATAACATTACTAACGACGCTGTTCATATTTATGCTCAGCACCATTGTACCGGCACTAACATTTGCTCAACCTGAAGCAGTATCAGGCAAAGACTGGGAGCACATACACGGTAACTCTTGGGGCCACAACAATAGCCCACAAACACAAATAAATGCAGGAAATGTAGATGCATTAGAAGTTAAATGGATGTTTCCTATTGGAGGTTCATCTTTATCACCAACATTTATCAGTGATTTAGGAGCAACTGAAGGAACACCTGTACCTCCAATCATAAAAGATGGTGTAGTATACATCTTAACTGGATGGTTAAGAATCTACGCTGTCAATATGGAGACAGGAAAAGCTGATGTTTGGGACGAAGACTACCAATATGAAGTAGACATTGACGATGCAGCAGAACGACTTCCAATTGATCCCGCAGGACCACATATGCACGGTTGGAGATATTGGGCAAAGGAGGACGCCCTACTTATGCCCGGTATGGCTTGTGACTACAAGGTAATCGATGCACAAACTGGTGAAGAGAAATACACAATCGGACCATGGTGTACCAATATTCCAGGCTCAATTTACCCCTATCGAGGGTGGAAAATGGGTCTAGGTACAGCAGAGCTCGGTACCTATGAAGCTGGTGAATTATTCATCGGTGGACAGGGAGGAACCGAACCTGGTACCTTAAAGGAAGGTAGAGGACATCTATGGGCTATAGACATGAATAATCCAGACCAAGTAGTATGGCGAGTCTGGAACCAGCCTCCACAGGACAGACCGGTGGACGACTGGGCACTTCAAGAATGTGACGTAGGATGGTTCTTTACGATACCCTGTAGCGAAGTGAGAGCCGAATCACCAACAGTCCTAGATAACGATTGGCAGATGAATCCTGGAGAAACAGTACATTGGTCAACTGGTACGACATCGATGTGGGGTCAACCTTCAATCGATGAAGACACTGGTTACGTTTATGTAAACACCGGGAATGTATCACCATTCTTCTACACAGAGTACAGACCAGGACCTAACCTATACTCCGCCGTATTGATGGCTGTAGACATGAACACTGGTCAGCGTGCATGGTGGGTACAAGATGTACCTCGTGACCCGTGGGACTATGACTGCAACTGGAGCGGAATGCTCGTTGACGACACTTCTCTAGGGAAGGTTTGGGTCAAGGGTTGTAAAATAGGTTGGCTACACGTGAGAGACGCCATAACTGGAGACACTGTACACTACATAGAAGTACGTCAAGACATGGATGACAGAGGAGGACTCAAGAGAACTGATCAACTAGGCGCAGTAGAACCATTGGATCCACACGATGAATTCATTATGAAGGAATGGGTAATGAGAGATACTTACCCAGCACCACCAGCATTCCAATTAGTTCCAGGATGGTGGCACGGAACCTTCGGAACAGATCCAGCATACAATGACGGAAACGTAATACACTACATAGAATCGGTTCAAGCGACAGTAACTGAATGGGCTTGGCCTGAATTGCCTGAACTCGTAGAGGAAGGGCAGAGTCTAGGTGGGTCAAATTGGCCGACTGGAAATGCGACTATAGTTTCCAGAGACCTAGTAACAGGTGAAGTTAATTGGACTAATTTCTTCCCATGGTCAAATGTCAGAGCTTTCCCAACTGTAACTGGAAGCATGGTAATCGCACCTCACCCTGATGGAATACTCCGTTTCTATGACGAAGATAACGGTGAATTGCTAAGGGAAATGAACCTCGGAGGACCAATGATAATTGGCTCAACAATAGGAATGGATTCTGCAGGTGATGCAAAGATTTTTGTAAACCTCGGTAACCCAACATTCGGTGGTCCAGGCTTCGATGTGGGCTCAAATATTCCGGGCACTGTAGTTGCCATAGGATTAAATGAGCGTGCAGCGGCACAAGTCAGGACAACTACTGTAACCACAACAGCTACAACCACTACTACAACCACTACCAGAATTACGACAGCTACTACCACAACAGTCACTACCGCTACTACTCAAACTGTGACAACCACAGCAAGAGTTACAACGACAAGCACATTAGCGGCTCAAACAGAGACCGTTACCTCTCAGGCTGCAGCACAGACTGTGACTGCGGAAGTTACTGAAGAAGTAGGTCTATCATCTACAATAACATATGCAGCAATCGCTGTAGCTGTTATTGCAGTAATCGCAGCTGCTGTACTAACAACAAGAAAAACATAGGCTTAAATGAAAAGTAGGCGATCCTAATATTAGGGTCGTCAACCCTCATTTTTTTTATAGAGCAAAAGATTCATATTCCAATATTATCGGAGTATTATATCGAGAACTTTGGAGGCTGACAGCAAATTTGAAATGTAGAATAATTCTATTTGTATCTGTAATTCTAATTATCTCAGCTACTCCTCTGGTTAATGTTTATGCGATAACAGAGCCGTGTATGTATCCTACCGCTTGGTTCGCATCCGAAGTAGTTTTGAACAAGCCTGGTGTACAATATGATTTATCGTTGATAAGGGAGATGAATAACGTAACAAACTTCGGTGTATCGGTTATTTACCGTTCTCATTTTAATGAGTCAGTCGCGGTAATTCTTACCCCCATAAATGTACTCAAAGAGAATGGTCTGGATTTGAGGATACAGATACCTACCAAACAAGTCTTTACTGATAGTCAGTATGTAACGTATTTTTACAATGACTCCTCCACTCGGGTGTCAGATCTGAATCTTATGGGTGGACGACCCTATCGTTGGTTACTTGAGCAGTCCTTTTCACCATTATACGTTGGCGGACCACCTATGCAGATATCAAATCTTACCAAAGGAAATCTCAAAATCAGTATCATACCCAACCTCAACGAAACCACCCCTGGCACCTTAATCCAGGTCTCCGCAGAAAACACTCAGAAATTCACAAATCAAAATTTAACAGAACTTAGAATGATATTTGATTCCATAGGATACCCTATATCATTCAAAGAATTCCAGACTCGAGCCCAACTAACAGACAACGTCATGACCACCCGAGACTTAGACTCAGCGATAGGACTAGATCCTCAACAATACATATGGACAAAAGCAATGAGAACTGAGCTTGAATGGCTGCAAAAGAACCGAGTCGTAAGAGGATTGATCGATGAAGATTTGGACCGATTGTCAGAAATTGCTCCAAGGGCGTGGGGAGACCACAACCTTAAGGCCAGATACTTCAACGGAGAATGGCTACTTGGCATAACTGAAGAAATGATTGAAGCAGAATATACACAACAATATCAAGGAGAACCAGACTGTGATGGCTTTCCGCTAAGTGCGATGCCTACAGGAATTTTAGGTGACTTTAACTCGTCCTTCTCAATTCTGTATCTAATAACTGATCAGTCCTTTGAGGGTGCCGCGATAAGAGTGGCAGCAGTAGTAGTAGCTGCACTCTTGATTGTAATAGCGTTACTCTATATACGATCTCGTCGAAAATCACGTGATAAGAAAATCACACATAAACGATAACCCTCTGACGTTAATTTTTACGGATATGTTAAATGAAAATCTTAAGATTCGTATTCTGTGTCGTATTCTATCGGTCCTTCATCTCTCTCTGAGTACGGTATGAATGTGAACGCTCGGACACCAAAGTAAACGACAATCAAACCACCGACGGTTCCACCGATTTGATAGAATCGAGTGGATCCGTATTGTGTAGCGGCCTCCGGACGAACTCCTCCAACCTGGACTGTGAAATCAGTAGACCCTTGTAATAACGAATAGATAGCTATAGCTGCTCCTACAATTATAACTATTATTCCAAGTATCTTATACTTCGTTCTTTTGTCAGACAAAGGCATACATCTAATACTATGGATGCAATCCATAAGCGGTCACCTTTAAATATTTCTTTCTAATTAATGATGTTGCAATAACATCCTTCTTAATGATGAGCTTCTTTCTTTGAATACAATATAATAAAAGTGGCACCAAGACTTCGGAACAGTAATCAAACCTTTTCTACTCAAGGTGGTCAAGCTCTTAAAGAAATGATCCATAATCATGAAGATCTTTCTAGACCCTGTTGACATAAAATTACCCAGATTATAATATGAAATGTTTATTGGGATTCAATTTGTTTTTTTTGAACTCGACATTTTGTGCATTACCTGATCTCTGAAATATACATGACTATGGACCGTTCTTCATTAGTTAAATAGGTGAAAATAAGGGCAATTATTTATTCACTGCAGATATGTATTTTTAAATCCATCACTTAGTTTATTATTGGTTTCACTAACTGCCTATATATACAAAGTAAAATTCCAAAAATAAAGTGTCTCCGGTTTCTATATCTGTAGATTCATCTCCCCGATATCTTTATTATGCTATTTAATTCCATTTTAATTCTTATAATGAGAACGACAAGGCGTAAGTTCATCAAATATGCCGGTGCAGCTGCCGTGAGCGGGCTTACCGCAGGACTGGCTAGTTACGCCCTTATGCCGTCCAACTCAGTAGCTGACAGTATGGATTCGACGACTATCGGTATTGGATCATTTGAAGTGGAGCGTTATAGACCCCCCGATTATCTCGAATTTCTGGACTGGTTGCGTTCGGTCTCTAAACCTCTCTCTGGACAGAGGATTGTGATTGCGATGGAAAACGAGCCTTTTCCTCGAGCTATGCAACGGATAAATTCAGATTTTTTTAACTTCTCAGGGATATTAACTGAGTATGAGTTGACCCCTTTTCTTCAGAATCTTTCAAACATAAGGCTCGCAGTCAACACAAAATCTCCTACTTACGATATATTCAATATAGACGGGTCGCAGATCGCCACATTCAGTGATGACTTGATTCCTCCACAAGAATTGGCTGAATTATACCCTGAATTGACATATCCAGATTTTGATGTGGATGGTTTCGACTCGATAGGTTGGGCCCTTTCCTCTAAATATCCTCAAGACTTGATATTCTCACCTTACGAAAAGGAATTGAATGGATCCGTCGTTCAATGGCCACAAGATATACCTATTATGATACATTTCTACAGAAAAGATCTCTACGAGAAAGAGGGACTAGAACCCGCCAGAACATGGGATGAATATTATGAAGATATAAAGCATTTTGACAATCCTAATGGAGGTTTCTACGGTGCAGTAAGCATGGCTTTTGTTCACCCTTCGATAACATTCGAATATTTGAATCATCTGCACAGTTTTGGAGGGAAGATATGGGAAGTGGCTGATGATAACACGTTAAGATGTGTAATGAATAGCGACGAAGCTGTTGCCGCCCTAGAAAATTTTGTAAGATTTGCTCGATACTCAGATCCTGGCTCTTCTTCATACAGCTGGGATACGGTGGCGTCGGCTATGGCGAACAACAGAGCGGCCAACGCTATCCAATTTGCCGATTATTCATCACTGATGGATAACCCCAACAAATCTCAAACTGTAGGAAAGTGGGGATATAAACTAAACCCAGCTGGTCCTGCTGGATCTTTCACGACTTTTGCCGGTGCGGGTGTCGGTGTATCAAAATATTCTCGTCATCCTAAAGAATCATGGCTGTGGCTTCAATGGGTTTCAACAACAGGAGCGCAAGTTGTAGCTCTCCAAGATCCTCTAAATAATTCTGCACCTAATAGGAAGGCAGTATATGATGATCCTATTATTAAGCAGGAGCTGGAAACTGGAAAACTGCAGTACCTAAAGGTGGTTAAAGAAGCCTTATCCACAAATCGTGTAGGCACACTGATAAGCCATCCGAAATGGCCACAGGCCGGAGCAATCATGAACTCCAAACTCCATGAAACATGGAGAGGATATCTTACGCCGCGAGAGGCTGTAAAAACGATTCAGGATGAGATAGATGCGCTTGGCCCGGTTTTCACATTCTAGGTGTTTTGGTTGAATCCACATCTAACTTTCTACTATTATTTGGTTGTGTTGCTCCTAGCGTTACCTCTAACACTGACCCACGCAAATGCGTTGAACACCGAGTCCACTGAGATCTTTTTAGACTCCACAGGTACCAGTCAATACACATTGATTCTGTCATCTCCAGATCAGTTGATTACCAACTCTAATTGGACCATAACCGCCACGCTAAATATAGATCGTCTGGAAAAGCAGAAAACATTCCTTTTCTACTCACGATTGGAGCTCATCATAGAAACCTCGAACGGTAAAACTATCACAAAAGCCCAATCCTTCGGATACTATCCTCTGGGAAACTTACCCGATAGGATATACGCCGGCGGCTATTGGGGTCCATTAGATTTCACAATAAATCTTGATGAAGAAGACCTTGGAGTCAATGCGGGACAGACCATAGATGCGACCATATATGCCAAAGTGGACGTCGCTGAATTCATCGATCAACCCCTCAGACTTGAAGCAAATGTCCTTGGCGTTAACTATGACACATTTAGAGCTACAATTGGAACAGTGAAAATAACTAGTAGCGATCAAAATCCTCTGATGACCTTCTTACCCATCATCATAGGTGGTGCAACAGGAGTGGTTGTTTTCACAGCGCTGCTTATTCGTGATCGCTATATAGGTAAACCCGAATAGATAGCCAATTAATAGTGTACCCTCTGTCAACCAACCTCTTGATTGGTTAGAACTTCCGTCTATCTAAATCGGATTGATGTTACACTACAATTATCAATGATATAACCAGAAATCTACCGAGCGTTAAGTCTTCTTTCGGAGGATGTTAACGTCCTCTTAAAGATAAGGCCGCCACCGCTAGTATTACTATCACGGCTAATATTGTCACTGCTGGATATATTGCATCATATGCCTGTTCAACTGTCGCAGATGTTTTAACAGATATGATATCATCTCGAGTTGTAATTACCTGAGTCTCCGTTACCGTGGTGATATCGCTCACAGTGGTTGTAGCTAATACAGTGGTTGTAGCTGTGGTGGTCACCGTAGTTGTCCTGATCTCGCCAGCTGCTGGTGCTTCTTCTTCACTTGCTGCTGGTGCTTCTTCTTCACTTGCTGCTGGTGCTTCTTCTTCACTTGCTGCTGGTGCTTCTT
>NYZY01000076.1 GCA_002687335.1 Chloroflexota bacterium | reverse complement strand
CGAAAGGTGCAGGGGCAGATCGGGTGGTTATGATCGAGCGTGACGAACGTGTAGGAGGGATTCTCCCTCAACAGATTCATGATGGTTT
The DNA here is from genome assembly GCA_002687335.1 of Chloroflexota bacterium. Next base: position 6,130 of record NYZY01000076.1, on the reverse strand, counting down.
TGGTACGAAAGTATTTAAGGAAGCCCTCACCGGACCTGAATACTCTGCTATTTATGAGGCCCGTGTGAATGAGCGAGGTGTTGAGACGTGGCTTAAAACCACTGTCACTGGCCTATCACGAGATCGTGTTCTGACTGTGCGATCAGACAGAGGAGTTCAGACCATTAAGGCTGGAGCAGTCATACTTGCAATGGGCTGCCGCGAACGCACTCGCGGCGCAATCGGAACAGCCGGCACACGACCGGCGGGTGTTTACACCGCAGGAGCCGTGCAGTACTACATGAATGTAAGTAATCTTGCTGTGGGGCGAAAAGTAGTTATCCTTGGCTCTGGAGACATCGGCCTGATCATGGCCCGTCGCATGACTCTGGAAGGCGCTGAGGTAGCTTGTGTAGCCGAGATCCTCCCTCAGCCCAGCGGCATCGCCGGAAATATAGTCCGCTGTCTCGAAGACTTCAACATCCCACTGTATCTGAGTACAACCGTGGTAGAAATCCACGGCAAAGAGCGTGTGACCGGTGTCACACTTGCGGAAGTGGGTCCAAGAATGGGTGAAAAAAAAGGTACCCGTCGATTCATAGAGTGCGACACATTGCTTCTCTCCGTAGGACTGATTCCCGAGACGGAGCTCGCAAATGATCTGGGACTTTTGATGAGCCCGGCAACCAACGGTGCCATCGTTGACGAGTCATTCCACACTTCAGCACCCGGAATATTTTCCTGCGGAAACGTGCTACAGGTGCATGACGTTGTCGACTACGCCACGCTTGAGGCCGAAAAGACCGGAATTGCCGCTGCAAAATGGGCGATGACCGGGAAACTGCCTGATTCCAAGATCAATATCACTGCCGGAGCGGGTCTCCGCTACGTACTTCCGGCGACAATTAGCGGTGAGGATGCAATAGATTTCACGACGCGCCCGTGGGAAGAAGAACATGACAAATCAATTGTGTTCAAGAGCGGTGGTGAAGTCCTGCGGCGTCTGAAAATGCCCCACATGGAACCGGCCGGGATGATTCGTGTCAGGGTCGGCAAAGGCCGTTTCCGACACGTTGCGAACAACGAAATTACCGTGGAGGTAGAAGATTGAAATCCACGATTGTCTGCATAGTTTGCCCCGTCAGTTGCCCTGTCGACGTCGAGTGGACAAAGGAGGACGGGGTTCTTGGAATCAAGAACCAATTATGTAAATTAGCTGGACCGTACGTAGAGTCAGAGCTTTTCGATCCCCGTCGACTGCTGACAACCTCAATGCCTGTCGACGGAGGAGATTGGCCTCTGGTTAGCATCAAGTCATCTCCGCCAATACCGAAAGACATGATGCTCAAGGCCATGGACGAGATCACTGGTGTCCGAGTCAAGGCCCCTATCAAGGTGGGTGACGTTTTGATAACGAACATACTCGATACGGGATGTGACATGGTGGCCACACGCAACGTCAAGAACGTCTAAACACCAGAACATGATGAAGTTGTCCTAGCTGAAGGAGAGAAGGACACCGATGCGTTACTAGATCGAGGTGTTGTTGCAGTTGGAACCGTTGCAGGAGCGCAGGAGATACCATGCGATGAATCCCTTGAGCGTGCTCTGAGTGGAAGAACTGTTTACCTGTGGACTGATAACGGTGATGTCGGCAGAAAGCATATGGATAGGATTGCCGCACAGTTGTTGAAGTTAGGTGTCGATGGGGGGATTGTCGTTTTCTTATCTAACCTAGGTCTGGCACCGATCTCATTGCTTCTGTAATTTCTTCCTGTGGCAAAGCGTAATCAAGCATGTCTCCTGAAAAGTAACTATCGTAAGCCGAAAGATCCAGATGCCCATGACCGCAGAGATGGAAAAGTATGTTCTTCTCTTCACCCGTCTCCTTGGCAACCAAAGCCTCGTCGATAGCTGCTTTCAGGGCATGAGTTGGTTCCGGAGCAGGGATAATTCCTTCAGTGCTTGCAAACAAAACAGCTGCTTCAAAACAGGTAGTCTGGTGGTAAGCCCGTGCCTCATAAACACCTGCTTCAAACAGTGCGCTAATCAATGGCGCCATGCCATGATAGCGGAGTCCGCCGGCATGGATCGGGTTTGGTACGAACGAGTGCCCGAGCGTGTGCATTTTCAACAGTGGGGTCATACCAATGGCATCGCCAAAGTCATATAAGAAGTTACCTTTCGTAAGCGATGGCGAAGCTTCAGGTTCAACCGCAATAAATCTAGTGTTTGTTTTCCCTGCTAAATTGTTGGCCACGAATGGAAACGAAATTCCGGCAAGATTTGATCCTCCACCAGCACAACCGATGACGATATCAGGATAAGCATCTGCCATTTCCATCTGCAAGATGGCTTCTTGGCCGATGATCGTCTGATGCATCAGCACGTGGTTTAATACCGAACCTAGGGAGTATTTTGAATTTGGGTCGCCAGCAGCCACTTCAACCGCCTCAGAAATTGCAATTCCTAACGAGCCGGGCGATTCGGAATCCTGTCCAAGAATAGTTCGACCCGCATTAGTTTCGCTGCTAGGGCTAGCGGTTACGGTTCCACCAAACGTTTCCATCATAGATTTGCGGTATGGTTTCTGGTCGAAACTAGCTTTGACCATGTAGACCTTAGCTTCAATACCAAACTGTTGGCAGGCAAACGCAAGTGCACTGCCCCATTGACCCGCGCCGGTTTCAGTAACAATCCGCTTCGTGCCTTCTATTTTGTTGAAATAGGCCTGAGCAATTGCTGTGTTGGGTTTATGACTTCCAACCGGGCTAACACCCTCATATTTATAAAAAATTTTTGCGGGAGTACCGAGCGCTTTTTCCAAACCAATTGCTCGAATCAGCGGTGTCGGTCGCCACATACGATACATTTCGCGAACCGGATCGGGGATGTCAATCCAACGATCTTGACTGACTTCCTGTTGAATTAATTCCATAGGGAACAATGGAGCGAAGTCGTCTGGTCCAGCCGGTTGCCCTGTTCCGGGATGAAGTGCCGGGTCAAGTGGTTCCGGCAGATCAGCCTGCACGTTGTACCACTGTTTTGGAATATCATTTTCCGTCAGGAGAAACTTTTTCTGATCAGCCAATTTAAGCTCCTACAAGAAAAGCCCAACATTTCCATACCGACTTTTCTGTTTGATTTGAGATTAGGCTACCCGTAAGTTGTGTATCCTTTACTCTCTTGTTCGAAGCCAGAATTTTATGTCTCGATTGAGTGATGTAATCGCTAATAAAGTGAGGGTTCCATGAGATATCCACTGGACTGGATAAGCATACTAGCTCTCAGGCGCCTTTTAAGATGACTCAAACTATCACACACTAATGGGTGTCAGGTAACAAGACAGATATACTTTGCAAACAAGTTCGAGGGGACGCTCGCCGATTGACCAAACGTAGCGCGTCACGTGATTGGCATATGATTGTCGTTGCAATCGCTACTTATTGCTTCTGGACATCGTTGTACTTCTACGTTCCAATTCTTCCCCTACATGCAAGAGAACTGGGTGCAGGTTTAGGGATGGTCGGACTCGTGATCGCGTCATACGCGATCGGACAGATTTTGTTGCGGATACCGATTGGGATCGGATCCGATATCTTTGGAAGAAAACCATTTGCCGTCGGTTCATTGTTGGTCAGTGCCCTGGCTGCGATAGGGCTTGGAATTGCACCAAACCCGTGGAGTCTGTTTGCAGCTCGAACTCTCACCGGCATTTCCGCTGCTGGATGGGTAGCGATAAGCGTTTTATTCTCATCTTATTACCAGTCAGGCAACACAGTAAAAGCGATGGCCATGATTCTGACAGTCAACTCACTGTCACTAGTGACCGCAACATTCATCGGCGGAATAACAGCTGATTATTTTGGCAATGTGAGCACATTTTACATAGCTGCAATAATTGCATTCATCGGAGCACTTTTACTACTCACCATCCCGGAACCCAGAATATCGGACACCGTTCAATATTCGATTCATTCACTTCTGGGCGTCATTCGATCATCACTTCTATTACGAGTTTCCGTTATTGCAATAACCTTCCAGTTCGTCACCTTCGGGGTTAGTTTTGGATTCCTACCAGTGCATGTCGAAAGCCTCGGGGCCTCAAAATCCGTGGTTGGATACATTACAACTATCGGATTGATTGCAACTGTTGTCGGTACGGCAACTTCGGCATGGATGGTGCGCAGATGGGGTAGCACTTCAACAGTATTAATCGCTGTCATCGCAACACTATGTTCGCTTATATTGATGACTGTCACTACTAGCCTGGCAGCACTCGGTTTTCTTCAGATCTTGAATGGATACGCCAGAGGGTTGACGAATACCGTATTGATTAGTCTGGCACTGGACTCTGCACCCGCTGCTCTGCGCGCGACGGCTATGGGCTCCTTTCAGGCCCTTTATGCGATCGGCATGCTCGCTGGACCAGCGCTATCAGGCCCGATAGCGGACACTTTCGGTATAGAAATGGTCTTCTGGATTTCGGCAGTTGTTACAGCTTTAGGGGGATTACTGGTACTAATAAAACCATTACCAAGTCAAAGATTCTGACTTATCGCCACTTCCAATTCAGAATATTACTCGGGTAAGTTATCAGTGCAATTAGTTTGTCTATGATTAGAACTTCTACCCAATTGTGATTATCACAGTCGGACGTAAACGCTTGAATATCTACTTGGTAAGCTTACAATTTCAAGACGCCATTTCTAATGTTTGAGTCCATCGGGAAACTCATAATATCCTCATGTCGTTAGCGATTAACATGAGGAATTAGATATTCCCCTGAAAAATCTCCAAGCAGGACACTATTGCCAACTGTGAATTGCACTCAAAATGTTCGAGGGAGCTGATTTTTGTTCTACGAAACCTCTACTTTCAAGAAACCATCTCCACATCTACGTGATGACAGATTCCATGCACTCGTCATGTTACTTCCTAGAGAGTCAAAACGATTATTAGCTCAAGCTGTTCTGCAGGTTCCAGAGGTCCGCCGAGTTCTCAAAAAAGGATGGTTTGTACTCTCTCGGGGTGTTACTCCCGCCTACATACTGGAAGAACTGACTGGACAGCCCACAGATAAAGGGAATAGTACGGCAGGAATCGTCACCAATTCTAGATTGGCAAGTGTTATTGAAGAAGACCGACTAGGTCCTTGGGTTTTTAAAAATGGTCAACTCTCTGAGACTGCCGCACCGGAAGCCCTCTCGCATTTCACTTCAAGCGACGTTTCCGTCAAGGGTGCAAATGCCGTGGATTGGAATGGGAATATTGGTGTACTGGCCGCGGATGGAATGGGTGGAACAGTCGGAGGTATCTGGGGAACTCTTACAGCCCGTGGTTCACACTGGATTGCCCCAGTAAGTTTGGAGCGTCTAATACCATCTGTAATTGAAGCAGCACGAGTATGCGGTAACCATTTATGGGATCTCACGATGGGACAATCTGCCGGTCTCATGCCGGTGGTCAACGCACATGTGATTACAGAGATACAAGCACTCGAAATCTTAACGGGTGTCAAAGCTACCCACGTTGCATCCGGCGGAGTAGCTGGTTCCGAAGGAGCTGTAATCTTGTCTCTTTCAGGTCAAGAAACTACTGTTAGACAGGCATTCGAACTCATCGAAACAATAAAAGGTGAAGCACAGTTCGATCCCCCGAGGCTAATTCCTTACGTTAGAGAACCAGTGTCAGCCCCAAAGCATAGCCCAAATTAACAATCCCCAAACGGGTTATGTAATACCGATATATTTCTTCTCAGGTGCGGAAGAGATATTGAGCACCGGCTGCATACGGCGCTCCAGATCAAGATCTTCCATTTCCATTTGGAAACTGGCATCCCAACTCCCAGGACTTGTCAGTACTCTGGCGCTACCAATTTCTTTCGTCAATGGTTCATTCACTCTGGTAACAATCAGTAAGAAAAGCTAGGCAGGACGCGAAGGACACAATAAGGATCTCGATCCGACCTAACTTTCAACATGCCCTGGAAGCCATGAGACCCCCACTAATTCCAGAGCTCCACTCATAGGGGCATGCCCACAATTTAACACTGACTCAGCACCCTGATCTGAAGAAGAACAACCAACTGCAACCGCCATTAGCAGCGACATCAGTGTTATTGCTTGTAGTTTCGACATGCCGATACGCT
>NYZY01000075.1 GCA_002687335.1 Chloroflexota bacterium | reverse complement strand
ACATGGGAGCCGGGGGTGCGCCAGATAATCGACCCGGACAGCTCGACGTACGTAAATAACCTGGGGGGCCTTTGTGAGAGAAACCTGTGGGTTCGGTCGCCGTCCGGAGGGATACACATTTACGTGAAAAGGGACGACCGGCTCAAAGCATGCAACAATCTGGGCCGCAGAAAAGGCATTGACATAAGGAATGATCACCGTTTTTTTATCGTCGCCCCGCCTTCAGCCAGGCCGGACGGTGAATATCTATGGTTCGGCAAGTATCCATATATCGACTTCGATAACCCACGATTCCAGCCAAAAGAAGACAGGGACCTTGTTGAGGCACTGCTCTTCTTACAAGCAGAACATCTTCACCTTCCAGGCATGCATCAGGGCGGGCACACCCAGAAACAGTTCACCCGGGAACAGATGATTAACGCCAATTACAAAAAGAGGGGTGAAAAACGAAGGCTCTCGACCGAAAAACAGAAAGAAAATTCGTTACGTAATCAGAAGAAAACGCAAAGACGCTCAGAACGGGAGAAAAATGTCCTGAAAGCCCATATCGAGGAAGAGATCGTTTATCACAATTCCCACGATGAGCCAGTGAGCGTAATCGACCGGATGAACTGGCGAACGTACAACAGTACACAACACGAACTTCAGAAAACCCTCAAAGACATCAAAAATAGGTACGGATGTGCCGGCAGATGTTCGGGCCATGCTACCGAACAAAATTAGTGGCCAGATTACCGATGATTTTCGGAAACGCTGAGTATAATAACAATAGACGAATAAAAATAAGTCTCATAAGAAATATCCGTGTTCTGCACGGTATGTTTCAAAGAAGCAGACAATGCCTAGAAATCTCCAGGATAAATGCCCGGAGAAGCATGTTGGACTGCTTGTTCACCTGAGGACAATAATAGATTTGTTCCAACATAGGGTCGTTCTCAGGTCTGCACCTCTCAACAGTTTGTAAAAAACGTCACTCATATGAGAGGTTTGTGATACAAGCAACAGCTCAAGCAAATTGAGGGTGGCGGAGCTTGCGAAAAAACGTGGCTCAAGTTTTAACTAACTTACTAATACTAGGTTTAATTAACTTGTTTATTTGTAAGTAGTTAACTGGTTAAAACTATGTATATATGTAGTTATTGGACTACCTATGTATTAAATAAGTTGCTTTGAATTTTTATTGTGGAACCCGCCCCGAAATCAGAGCAAGTTATGTCTTTTATGAACACTGATTTAGTCAATAAAAGGACTAGATGTATTTCACATTCTGTAACGAAAATTGTTGCAGAATTTTGGTGAACAAAAGAAGTAGATACTAAGTATGATTTTGTGTGATTCTGCTACGATTCACCTTAGATTTAATACGATTAAATACGAAATCACACAAAAGAGATAAACATTGATTACAGGAAGTATCCGAAGTCAAATTGATGCCATCTGGGATGCATTTTGGTCAGGTGGTATTTCCAACCCATTGGAAGTGATCGAGCAAATCACTTATCTACTTTTTCTAAAGCGCCTTGATGAGAATCAGCTGCTAGAGGAACGACGTGCTACCGAGCTTGGTCAACCGATGCGTCGTAGCTACTTTCCGGAAGGAAATGATGATTCAGGTCAACCTTACTCAGATATGCGCTGGTCTCATTTCAAAAACTTTGCGCCACAGCGGATGTTCGATGTCGTAGATAACCGAATTTTTCCATTATTGCGGTCAGTGGGTGGTGACGACACATCGTTTTCTAAGCACATGGAAGATGCACGATTCACGATACCAACCCCCAATCTTCTGCATCGTGTTGTGGACATGCTTGACGAGGTGCAGATGGATGACCGGGACACCAAGGGTGACCTTTACGAGTACATGCTCAGCAAGATCGCCACAGCCGGACAGAACGGTCAGTTCCGTACACCTCGTCACATCATCCAGTTGATGGTTGAGCTAACAGCTCCACAGCCCGGAGAAACGATCTGTGATCCTGCATGCGGTACTGCTGGCTTCCTTGTCGCTACAGGTGAGTACTTGCGTGACAACCACCCAGAGGTATTGATGTCAGATGCTTCTCGTAGCCATTTCAACGAAAAGATGTTCCACGGTTACGACTTCGATAACACCATGCTTCGTATTGGCAGTATGAACATGCTTCTTCACGGAGTTGAGAACCCGGCGATCGACCATAAAGATTCACTTTCAGAAGAAGCGTCTGGTGACATTGAGCTGTATGACCTCGTCCTTGCTAATCCACCCCTCGCTGATTACCGATTCAACAGCGGAGGAACCAGTATTTTTACTAACATTTTTGGTATTAATCGTGACCTGTGTTCTGGGACTGATTATTGACTCGGCAAGAGAGGAAGCTTCGGATCTTTTGAAAAGAGGTTTGAGTGAAGAATCAGTACGTACAATCGTTGTTCAAACGGCATTTCTCAAAGCTGGTGCTTTAATAGCTAGTTTGATCCTTATGGTGTGCGTGAGTTTAATACCGATAGGACCACTAAATTCTCTGCCTCCTGCAATCCTGGCACTGGTTGGTGTCCTGGTAATCATCATTCCGATTGTGATTTATTTTGAATCTTGGACGTTACGGAATGTTTAAAAAGCATGCTTGTGCATAGATTCACACCTGCTTCTTCATGATTAGCTCATGGTTTGAGTCATGTTGACAACTTGTCGGCAGGGTATATTGGACAAAACTTCTAATATGAACACGGTGTCGATCACCTGATTTTTTGACACAGGAGAACTCGTTGTCACTTCCAATAGTTAATAAAAGCACCTTTGTTGGATTCTCAATATCCTTATCGGTTTTAGTGCCAATAATTTTTATGGGGTGTGAACTGGAAGCCGGCGCTCTAGGCGTGCCAGGGGCTGGAACACAAACGGCGCTTGAGGGGGAATTGTCAAAAGCCGAATCAACGATAGAGGCATTAAGAACAGAAATCGCACGTACTCCGGAAACAGATGAAAAATCCAAACAGACGACAGAAGATACTGTGGTCCCCGAAGATAAAGAGTCAAGTGAAGCTAAAGAGTCAAGTGAAGCTAAAGAGTCAGGTGAAGCTAAAGCAGATTATGAATCTGTGAAGGAATCAGTACAGTTTGACACTCCTGGTTGGATGGCGTTAGGAAAACTCGCCGCAAAAGATGTTACAGGCAGGGCCGGATTTGAAGGAATTTTTGTAAATACTCCGTCGAGTGATGGCGGTACTGGTCAAATCGTAACAGGCGTGGCTGAAGTCACATACAGTACTGGTGCAGTGCTGCCCTACGTAAAAGGCGAACAACCACCTAACATCATAGATCCAATATATTCACCAGCTCTTGTGAGAAAACTCGAACAGGGAGACCCGGGCGAACTGGTTGATATTGTCCTCAATTTGAAAGACGACCTGATTCTGACTCCACTTCCTCGGTTCAAAGATGCTGAAAGGGGCAGCGACGAGTGGAAAAAGATTGATGCTGTCAGGCAGGTCGAAATCGACAAGATCAAAACTGCCAGGAAAATTCAATTTGGTGAATTCAGAGATCTTATTAGAGGCAAGATCAAGTTCGAGATAGTCTATATCCCCTGGATTGCCAATACTCCGATCATTACGGTCTCGCTTGACAGCGTAAAAATGCTGGCTGAACTGGATCAGGTGATCAACATTTCCCTCAATGTTGAAAACAGCCCGACCCAGGGTCCAGACGGTGATGCGGCCAACGACATGCTTGATGTCAGGCAGCAACTACGCACAACACCCTACGACAGCTGGAATCTGAACTGGGGATATCTTGCAGTTATCGACACGGGAGTGCGCCTGACGCATAGTATGCTCGATGACCAAAACGGAGACTGGTCAGGAGACTGCTTTAATAGCGGAAATAACTGTTGGGGGGACGGGGGTGCTCCGAATGGCGCTGCTGGCACAACCTTCCCGGCCTACAGCGTTGCGGATACTGCTTTCAACAACAGTGGACATGGAACACCGATCAAAGCAGGGATAAGTGGCTCGGCTGATATCGCAGCCGAGTTGCGGGGAATTACACAAGTTACAACCGATTCGTGGAAAGCGGTCAATGCCACTAATGGGTTGCCATCTGGCACTGTCAGCCGAGCGCTACAGAAAGCGGTAGATTCTGGGAGTAATATTTCTACGAACTCCTATGGTGGTTGGGGTGCGAGGGGGAACAACCCGGCTTTTGACAATATGTATGATCTCGGTATGGGTGTGTTTGTAGCAGCAAATAATTCTGCATGTGAGTCCAATTGGGATCCGACTCTGGTAGGGAATCCGCCGGCACCAAGAGGGTGGAGGGACTTCGATTGCACTGATAACGTAGCCCGGGTTCCAGGAATTTCTTTTGACCAAAACGGTGTTCAAATGGTTGAGCCTGCATTCGGTAGTATGAGTGGTGGCGCTCATAAAGCGATCACCGTTGGAGCTCATGAGATTGACACACCCTGTAGTGCCTTGGGTGTCAATTCAAATGTCTGTTCTTATTCAGGACGAGGCCCTGCACTAGACGGCCGATACAAGCCGGATATTCTTGGGTACACAAACTGGGAAAGCGGAAGAGCAAACAACGATAACGCTACTGGTTCGTTCGGTGGCACAAGTGCAGCGACCCCCTCGATAGCTGCTATGGCTCAGATCTACAACAACTTTTTAGAAAAGGGAAGTAACTTTGCCTCCTGGCTTTCACCAGGCCACGTTTATGCAACCGTTCTCGGGAGCGGAGAACACCAAACCTTCTGGGAAGGGTCGTACAACTACATTGGTGTTGAACCCAATATATCCACCCTTAACATCGAGGGCGTCGGCAGGCCAAGGATGTTTGTCAATGGAACTCTGTATTACGGTAGCGCACAGATAAACGACACGGGAGATATAGCTACCGTAAACCTTAAGGTTCCTGACGGGGCATGCGGAATTCAGTCGGCAATATGGTGGCCGGAGGGATCTGTCCAGTTCCATAGCGATATAGACATACATCTGGTGAATCCTGATGACGTCATTTTCGCGGCGGGTCAATCCGGCAATTCAGTATGGGAGCGAGCAAGTATAAACACAGATGCCGGGTTGGCCGAAGGCAATTACAAAGCCCGTATCCTTGGGTTTGATGTCAAGCAAAGCCAACAGGTGTTCTACGCTATACACGTACAGAAATCCCTGTGCTGGGACGGCTGAAACCAGGTCCTGTTTGCGCATCCTCTTCACCAGCGGGGTAAACCTGCAGCAACGTTGTGTCTGTTACGGCATTGCGAAATTCAGACCGGAGTAGTACGCAAACTGTATACCGGCACTACTACCTGGTTCCTTAACGCCAGATATCGCAGTCACAGAGAACTGATACTCAGTATCCAAACTCAGTGACGATTCGAAAGTGTACTTGGTCACATTGCCCACGCTGTCCTGGAACATCTCAGTCGAAGGGTCAGTGGAAGTATTCCAAATCGCAACTCTGTAATCGACTGCATCAGGGAACGCCTCCCACGAGAACTCGAAACGATGATCTACTCCATTAGGTAATAAGACATACGCAATTGTTGGCACCGCCATCTTCTTTGCAACGTACATGTTCCCAAGGTCGACAGTCTCCCCCGGATCAGGCTCTACTGCTTTGCCAATTCCCTGGTACTCGTCGGGAGGACCCTTAACCCATATCGTGTGACTACCCGTACCGGCAAATGAAATCGTGAAGTATCCGTCAGCATCAACCGAGCCTGTAGCAGCAGGATTAGTGGTGGTATGGCTGGTGCCCTCGGGTACAGCTGTCACACTGGCACTCGGCAGAGCCTGGTCGTTCCACATCGCACGGCCGGTAACAGTCGTACCATTCTCAACTGTGAAATTCGGACCGCCGGAATGCGCGAAGTCTATGCCAGAAGCAGATGTGGCAGTTACAGTGATCTGGTAGTCAGTGTCCGGTAAACAACACGGGATCAGTGCTGAGTCAAGCGTGTACTCGGTCACATTGCCCACGCTGCCCGTAAAAATCTTAGTCGAGGGGTCAGTGGAAGTGTTCCAGACCACAACACTGTAATCGACTGCGTCGGGGAAAGCCTCCCAAGAGTAAGTCGGCGTCAATGTAGCGTAAGCAAATCCGTCGGTCGGAGACAGTACCGTCATCTTCTTTGCAACGTACACGTTCCCGAGGTCGACAGTCTTCCCCGGATCAGGCACCACTCTCCTGCCTTTGCCAAAGTACTCCTCGGAGTTAGGGGCCATCACCCATAGCGTGTGATTACCAGTACCGGTAAATGAAATCGTGAAGTATCCGTCGGCATCAACCGAGCTTTTAGCAAGTTGATTAGCATCAATGGGGCTATTACCTTCAGCAACTACTATCACACTGGCAATCGGCAAAGCCTGGTCATTCCACATCGCTCGACCAGTCACTGTCGTGCCTGTCCCAATCGTGTCTGCGACTGTGAAATAGAACGACGAATAATGCGCAATCCGTATACCCAATTTAGATTCTGCATATACGGACCACTGGTACTTCTCACCAAGGATAAGCGCTGTTTCGACAGCGTATTCAGTTGCCTCACCAACGTCAGTTCTTAGGACCGCTTCGCCGGTAGAGTTGAACACGTCAAGGTGATAATCGACCGCACCCGGGAAGGCCTCCCACGAGAAGGTTGGCATCGTT
>NYZY01000074.1 GCA_002687335.1 Chloroflexota bacterium | reverse complement strand
TTTACGTAATGTTGCTTCTCGCGATGTTTTTTGCTCTTCTTCTTTAAACCACTTGAAGAAAAGTATCGTCACAGTTGTCAGGTAAACGAAATTGCCTGGAATCCACATCAGCAGCCCACCGGTTCGCTGGTCTTCTGTAGGTGACCAACTGAAATGTCCTGGACTGTCAAGATAGAAGTCGAATAAAACTGATTTGGACAGGGTGATAATCGCAGCCAGGACCGCCGTTGGCGTGACGGCAAGCAGCAGGTAAACGATTCTCTGTGGGTGCGTAAGTTTGGTGCGGATAGGTGGTGGCCCTATTATCGGCCACCAAAAGAGAACGGCTGTTGTGAACATAGTGAAGTGCATGAAAAGATGAAGCCACTCATCCTCGAGAGACTGATTATAAGCTGCAGGAATATGCCATGCGTATAGTGTGCCTATGAAGAGCGGCAACGCAACTGATGGCCTCGTAAGGATCCTCATGACCTTGATGATCACCCCTGAGTTTGTCAGCGCGGTTCCAACCCCCACGCGCAAAGGACGAGGCAAAGCCCATATGTAAGCGGGCATGGGCCTGGCTAGCAAGAGGAGCGGTGCAGCGAACATGGCGATAACGATGTGCTGTGACATGTGGGCAGCGAACAGGTCGCCTGAATAGTAGTCGAGTGGGCCGGCCAGAGCCGTTGCCAGTAGGACGAGACCAAGAACACTTGCAGTGAATTTATACCAGAAGCGCCCGTCTCTATCGGAGCGAGTCGCCAAGCGCATGGCACCGATCGTATAAGCACTGGTTAATAAAAGGAATAATACGGCCGGAGGTGATGAGAAGTCCCACGCAAGCGCGAACTCACCGAAACTATTGATCAGGTCAGGCTTTGGGCCGTCATTCATAGCGTCGGTTCATTCTTGGTATCTGTCACCCCTAATGGGAGCCAGTCTTAAAGGGATTGGGCTCACGCCTTACCCGCAAATTTTAACTTTTGCGTAAGTCAGTCTTGAGTCATCGGAGAATATTGGCAATCCGATTAGTTTGGTGACTGGTGACCAAATTCGGATAGCAGCAGGACTAGTGTGAATATGAAAATTCCAACGACCATGGCTGACCCGAACAGGTATGTAAATAATCGATGATCAAATCGCAAGTGCATGAAGAACGCGACCACGCCTACAAATTTCAAAAGCGACAGTATCAATAGTAATGGTATGTACCAGCTGCCCAGTCCTTCGACACCGAACAGCCACACTTCGACAAGGGTGACGATGGCTAAGAAAAGACCTACAAGCCAGTAAAAGCTTGGTCCTGCATGCGAGACACCACCATGTGTGAGGATTCGCCAAATATTGCCTAACCAAGCCCCACCGATTGGACCCTCATAGGGCGGGTTCGGTTCATTACTGGCTGTGTGCGGGAGGTTCCACCAGCCGTTGCCGTCGTGATGGGTTAGTTTTCGCCAAAGACTGGCCATTATTAAATCCTCTGCCTATCTTTTATCGCTATCAGTGAGTAATTGATTCCATCCCAGGTGGTGGCGCGTCGTTTGCTGAAATCAAATAGATAACTGTAAAAATTACGATCCATACAATGTCGACGAAGTGCCAGTATAAACCTGCAATTTCGAGATCCAACGCGTTGTCAGGGCGGAGGGCTCCATTATGTGAGCTGTACGCGAGGAATGCCATCCAGATAACCCCGATTGTTACGTGGGCGCCATGAATGCCAGTGAGTATGAAAAATGTTGTCCCGAAAATATTTGTTCTGGGGGTTAAACCCAAGTGGGCGAATTCTCTAAATTCAACGAACTGGAATCCCATGAAAACTGAACCGAGAACAACGACCACCAGTATCCAGAGTGTTCCCTTGTTCTTTTCACCTTCCTTCACATAGTGAAGCCCTAAGACCATTGCAAGAGAACTCATGAGCAGTACGAACGTAGACACCGACGTTATTGGTATGTTTAGAATCTCCGAAGGATACGGACCGACAAGGCTCTTGCCCCGGTATACGAGGTAGGTGGAGATGAATGCTCCAAAAAACATCACGTCTGACCCGAGGAATGCCCACATCAGGAGCTTCCTGCTATTCAGGCCGGTTGAAGTGTCTTCTACCGGCGGATGGTGTTCTGTTATTGCGGCCTGTGTCACGTTCGTTGAATCCTTGAGATGGAAATTGAACTCTTGTCTTCCAAGTTAATTACGTTGGGTCGTTTACCGGTTCCATTGACCAGCCAAGCATACCCCATATAAATATCGGGACGCCCGCAGCGATTACATAGGTGTTTGTAAGGAACCCGATGCCGAATATGGCGATGCCTAATCCTAGTATGAATGGGTAATAGGACTTATCAGGCAGGTGTATGCCTCCGTGTCCCCCATGGGCATCACCGTGCTCTTCGGCATCATGGCCTGCTACTGGTTCAGCTTCTTCAACTTCACGATCATGCTCGTTATGGTAGTACTCTGAGATGGTCTCGGGATGCTTTTTGAACCAGAAATCATCTCGGTACATAACCTGGGGTACTTCGTCGAAGTCGTGGACCGGAGGTGGTGAGGATGTGGACCATTCAAGTGTGCGACCATCCCATGGATCAGCAGGTGCCATTTTTTTATTCATTCGTGAATAGACTAAGTTGATTATGAACAGAAGAACTCCAAAGCCTAGTATGAACCCGCCAATTGATGCAGCGAGGTTCGAACCCTCCCATCCCATGTTCTCAGCGTAGGTATAAATACGACGTGGCATTCCGTCCATGCCTAGCCAGTGCTGAGGTCCAAATTGAAGATTCATCCCAATCATCATCAAGGCCCAGTTAGCGATGCCGAGCTTTTCGTTCAGGAACCAGCCGGTGAATTTTGGCCACCAGAAGTAAATTCCGCTGAATATTCCTAGCAGTGCTCCTCCTACGAGCACGTAGTGGAAGTGAGCAACGATGTAGTACGTGTCCTGTTGCTGGGAATCAGTTGGAGGCGATGCATGCATTACACCACTGAGCCCCCCAATGGTGAACATTGCAATAAAGGATACGGAGAACAGCATTGCAGTATTGAAGCGAATATTGCCTCCCCACATCGTGCCGATCCAATTAAAGATTTTTACGCCTGTTGGCACTGCGATAAGCATCGTGGACATTGCGAAGGCGGTATTGGCAGCAGGACCAAGTCCAACTGTGAACATGTGATGGCTCCATACAAACCAGCCCATGAACGCGATTGCTATTCCCGCGAAAATCACGAACGGGTAACCGAACAATGGTTTTCGCGAGAATGTCGGTAGCACTTCGGATACGATTCCCATTGCAGGAAGGATGAGGATGTAGACCTCGGGATGCCCAAACAACCAGAATATGTGTTGCCACATCACCGGATCGCCCCCGGCTAGGGAGTTGAAGAAGTGAGTACCGTAAACACGGTCAGTTTGTAACTGAATACCTGCTACTGCAAGTATTGGCATTGCCAAGACCAGTAGCACTGAAGTGACAAGGGTCATCCATGTGAATACGGGCATTTTGAACATACTCATGCCCGGCGCTCGCAGGTTCATGATTGTGATAATGAAGTTGAGTCCGGCTGCTATTGAAGCGACACCGAGTATGTTCAATCCAACAACCCAGTAGGTCATCCCGAGACCTGGATTGAACGTCACACCTGAGTTGGGTGCGTATCCGAACCACCCTCCGTTAGGTGCATCACCTGTAATCCAGCCTGCATTCATGATCAACGAACCGAACAGGAATACCCAATAACTGAGCGCGTTAAGACGTGGGAAAGCGACGTCGCGAGCACCTATCTGTAATGGAATTAGCCAGTTAAAGAACGCAGCGGACAACGGCATGATTACGAGGAACACCATTGTCGTACCGTGCATGGTGAATAGCTGATTGTAGAACTCGGGTCCGATAAAGGTGCTCTCTGCTGACGCCAGTTGCACTCGTAACAGCAGTGCCTCGACACCGGCAACCAAGAACCACAAGAACGATGTGATTCCGTACAGGGTTCCAATACGCTTATGATCGACTGTTCCGATCCAGCCCCAGATGCCCGTTTCAGATTGAGGACGAGGGAAGAATCTTGGGAATGTGAGTGCGTTTGTTGTCACTATTTAGCTCCACAGCCGGGCTTGCTAATTGCGCTCATGCTGGCATTTACTTCAAGGTTTTCAGATAGGTGATAAGGGCATCAATTGAATCGTCACCGAGCTTCTCCCAGTTGGGCATCAACCCTGGGGTGTACCCATCTACGATAAATGCATCGGGTTTTCTCAACGATTGCTCAAGGTATTCATTGGCGCTCAGGCCATCGACGCGGCTGCCGGCTCGGTCGTCGACTCCAGCCAGTCCTGGGCCTACGATTTTGTCATCGCCCGTTGAGTGGCATGCTGAACAGTTGGTGACGAATATTTCAACGGCGTCAATGCCCCCTTCACTGGAAGTATCGGAGATCTCATTTCTGGTGCCTGTACCTGGCTTTAGAGATAGCAGGTATGCGGCGATATCTGAAATTTCATCGGTGGATAGATTTGCTTTGCCATCAGCAGTATTGTAAATAGCTGCATGATCCTGCATCCGAGTGCCGATTTTGATTGTAGATGGGTCGGTAATCCACCCAACAAGCGATTCGTGATTAAGGTCTTTGATTCCGGCAGCCAATGTTGAACGAGTTCCGAAGTGGGTAAGGTTAGGTGCAGAAACTATGGCTGAATTTTCGACATCCGATATCCAAGCGTTCCAGCGCGCTTGCTGAGAGCTTACTTCCTGTGCGTAGGATCCAGAAGCTGTTGAATCATTTGTGTGGCATGAAGAACAATGTCCAGCGAATAAACTCTTTCCGGAGGCTTCCGTGGAACCTGCGGTTGGCGGATCAGATGCTGTGTGCATGCTTGATATCCACGCATTGAAATCTTCTTCGGTATGTACGAACACTCGGAATCGCATATGAGCGTGCGCTATTCCACAAAATTCTGCGCATTGTCCGTAGTACTCTCCCACCTCGTCACCCATCATCCACAGGTAGTTGTCATTCAGCGGGACCATATCAACCTTGCCGGCAATTTTTGGTACCCATAAACTGTGTATGACGTCCTGAGACTCGAGTTTGAATCCTACCGGGCGGTTTACGGGGATATGAAGCTCGTTGGCGGTTATAACCTCATGGTCGGGATATCGGAATTCGAACCACCATTGATGGCCAATTGCCTCAACGTTTAGGACTTCTCCTTTGTCAGTGGGAGCGCCATTTTGTTGCTCCCAAATATCAGTGAGAGTTGGAATTGCGATAGCCAATAAGATCAATACTGGAATGATCGTCCACGTAATCTCGAGTTTGTCATTACCGTGGGTTTGGTACGGTAGTTTGTCTGAGTTTGAACGTCGTCTATACCTGATAGACGTGTATATGATCGCGCCTTCCACAAGGATAAAGACTACCGCTGCAATCCAAAATATGAAGATGAATAAATCTGCTTGGTCAGAAGCTATTGGGCCGGCTGTGCCGAAAGTAGATTGATTATTGTTGGGGGTACATGCGGCCAAGAGACCGGCGATGGCTGGGACAATTAGTACTAGAACTGTACGGAGCGAAAAGGGTAGCTTTGAAAATCGATACATCTGGTGGCAGTACGTAAATTTCCGATGGTTAGGATATGTTATTTTCGTGAGGAATCACCAACCGATATAGATGGGTGAAAACGTGTTGAAAACTAAAGAAGCCTAACATTACTAAACTGTGCTTGCAATGGTTAATTGGCGTTAGAAATTCATATTTTTATCATGTCTATTTATACTATCGAGGGGAGGTTTGGTTTCACGGTGAAGAAATTGTTAATCGCTACACGTAATTCGGGCAAGGTTCGTGAGTTTTCGCGAATGCTGTCGCAATTATCGATAGACCGAGTATTTGACGTAGTTGGACTTGATGATCTTCAAATCGATATTGAAGTAGAAGAAACAGGATCTACGTTTCAGGAAAATGCGGTACTTAAGGCCCGGCAGTACGCTGACGTATCAGGAGAAGTGACCTTGGCTGATGATTCCGGTCTGGTTGTCGATGCGTTAAATGGTGCCCCCGGAGTTTTGTCTGCTAGATATGGTGGTGACGGTTTTAATGATGAAGATCGGGTCAATTTGCTTCTGGAGAATATGCATGATGTCCCTGGATGGGAACGTGCTGCGCGGTTTATTGCTGTGATTGCAGTTGCAGGGCCTGGTGTGCCCGGTGGGCTTGTAACAAGTGAAGGTGTAGTAGAAGGGGCTATCATGCATGAGCCGATTGGGCATAAAGGTTTTGGATATGATCCTGTATTTTGGATACCTCGTTGTGCTAAAACTACTGCTCAAATGTCTGCTGCTGAAAAGGATGCGATTAGTCATCGGGGTGTTGCACTACGAGGGCTGCAAGATACTTTAAAGGCTTTGTTTTAGAGCCGCTTTCTCACAGTAAAACTACGATATAGCGAAGAATGAAATCACTCGTAACGGTATATTGGATAGAGTCCTCGACGCGGCTATTGCATAGTTTTTTTGAAATTCATGTCTTAAATGGTTGATTCTCCTGTCTCGAAACATATGACTGACAGATTCGGTCGGCCTATCCGCGATCTGCGTATTTCCGTGACAGATCGTTGTAATTTCAGGTGCCCATATTGTATGCCTGCGGAGGTTTATGGAGAAAAGTATGAATTTTTGCCACGACCTCATGTCCTCTCCTTCGAAGAAATCGATCGTCTGACAAGATTATTTGTGAGAATCGGTGTTTCGAAGGTTCGGATTACTGGTGGCGAGCCACTTGTCCGGGCAAATCTTCCCGACCTTATTTCGAAATTGGTTGTTATTGATCGTATTGATGATATAGCCCTGACGACTAACGGATATTTACTTGAAAACAATGCCACTGAATTAAAAGATGCTGGGCTGAATCGATTAACTATTTCTCTTGATTCGATCGACCCGGACATATTCAAAGAGATGTCAGGGCGTCCGCAGGGGCCAGAAAATACCCTCGCTGGTATAAAAGCAGCAGCATCGCTTGGTTTTGAACAAATTAAGATCAATGTCGTAGTTCAACGCGGTGTCAACGAGCACACACTGGTTGATACTGCTCGGTACTTCAAAGGCACTGGAGTTATCGTCAGGTTTATTGAATTTATGGACGTCGGAACTAAAAATGGCTGGGAACTTTCACAGGTTTTCACCTCCACCGAAGTCATCCATGCCATTAATACAGAATTTCCGATTGAACCCATTGAACCCAATTACCCAGGAGAGGTTGCGAGCCGGTATAGATATGTTGATGGTAGTGGTGAAATTGGTGTTATATCTTCAGTATCTAAGCCGTTTTGTGGTGATTGCACAAGGGCTCGACTATCTACGGACGGAAAGTTGATTACCTGCTTATTTGCATCTGGTGGAACGGATCTCAAAACTCCTATGCGTTCAGGGGCTACTGATGCGGAGCTCGCTGAGATAATTACTAGTGTTTGGACAGGTAGGAGTGATCGCTATTCAGAGTTACGATCGAGGGACACTGAGTTTAATAGTGATTCAGATGTCAGCAAAGTTGAAATGTATTACATCGGTGGCTAGCCCTTCGTATAGCTATGTCGCCACTTCAGGGTAACTTTAGGTAAATGTTGAAAGATATCGATACGATTGTTTATGCCTTTTCCGACGGATCAGCAATTGGAAATCCTGGTCCTGGTGGATATGGGGCAGTTCTTAAATATGGTGAAAATGTAAAAGAATTTAGCCAAGGTTTTGTTCGCACCACAAATAACCGTATGGAGTTGTTGGGAGCTATTACCGCCCTAGATGCGCTCAAGGGTCATCAGCGGGTGGTGCTGACAACAGATTCTCAGTACGTGATCAACGGGATTGAAAAAGGATGGGCGGCTAGATGGCAGGCAAACGGGTGGATGCGTAACAAGAAGGAGCGGGCTCTAAATCCGGACATGTGGGAACGGCTGCTAAAAGTATGTGATCGACACGATGTACGTTTTGAGTGGATTCGTGGGCATACAGGTCATCCCGAGAATGAGCGTTGTGATGAATTGGCTAATACAGCTGCAAGGGGTGGAGATCAGATACTCGATGAAGGATTTATTGAGGCAGGTGCTTAAATGACTGAAGGATCATCTAACTTAAGCCATATTGATGAATCAGGTAACGCTCGCATGGTAGATGTTGGATCAAAAGATGTAACAGCTCGAACTGCTGTGGCACGTTGTGAACTCCATATGCTTCAGTCCACTCTAGATCTTATCCGATCAGGTGGATTCGATAAAGGTGATGTACTAGGCGTAGCACGGGTAGCAGGGATTATGGCCGGTAAGCGTACTTCAGAACTGATTCCGTTATGTCATCCTTTGAATATCGATCAAATAACAATCGATTTTGATGATCTCTCAGATGACGTAGGTATCGCTGTCACTGCGACTGTTCGTACGTCTGGTAAGACGGGCGTGGAAATGGAAGCTTTGACCTCAGCAAGTCTCACGGCACTGACCATTTACGATATGTGCAAGTCAGTCGACCGTGCTATTAGTGTCGAAGGACTGAGGTTACTGCGTAAAAGTGGTGGAAAGAGCGGTGATTACGTATCGGGTTGATCCTCAGTTGTTTATTAATTGACAAAGACAGTGATATCCGATGTCGTTGACCACGGTTTAGCCCGTGGCTAACATGATTGGCTGGAACCTGTGATCACGGTTTCTGTTCAACATAGTGGCGATGTAGCTCAGCTGGTTAGAGCGCGCGCTTCATAAGCGTGAGGTCGTGAGTTCAAGTCTCACCATCGCCACCATTCATATTTCTAGACTTTGATCTTTGATGTATTCGTTGGTTGGTGTCTGGAATACGAGTTTCAGAAGGTATAATTTGAAATAAGGGCGATTAGCTCAGTTGGTTAGAGCGCTTGCTTCACACGTAAGAGGTCGGAGGTTCGAGTCCCCCATCGCCCACCAACTGGGTTAATTACAACTTAACCTCTTGTGCCGAGGTGGCGAAATGGCAGACGCGCTACGTTCAGGGCGTAGTGCCCGCAAGGGCGTGCGAGTTCGACTCTCGCTCTCGGCACCAATTTTTTTTATTGGAGTAATATTCATATATGCGTTTATTGCATAATGCGCTTGTAGCTCAGCTGGATAGAGCGCAGCCCTGCGAAGGCTGAGGTCGTGGGTTCGAATCCCGCCAAGCGCGCCATTTTATTGTTTAGATTGGGCGGTTAGCTCAGTTGGTTAGAGCACCTGCCTTACAAGCAGGGGGTCGGAGGTTCGAGTCCTCCACCGCCCACCAATCTCAATTCAAACTGAAGAAGTCCTTGCAGAAATGCAGGG
>NYZY01000073.1 GCA_002687335.1 Chloroflexota bacterium | reverse complement strand
GTGGCCTGATTGTGCAAAGTAGAATTTTGCTCGAACCATTGATGCGATTGGAGCGCACATATCAATGGATTCATAAAGCTCATCTTGAGCTATATTACTTGGTGATCCTTCACCGCTGGCTCCTGGAGACCCTTGAAACTGTCCTGTATCTAACACATATGAGAGACCAGGGTTATTTAATTCGTTGACCAGCTGAAGCACCTGTTCCCCAGTGGAAGGGACTGATCCATGGTTGTGGTTGTGTAAATACACCGTGACGCCTGATCCTTCCGCGTGATCAAGAACTTGTTGAAACTTATTGCGAACGGCGTTGAATGTACCTTCAGTGCTTTGTTTACCCACGACCCCATTACCTGGTATCCGGATTGATTCCACTCCGAGATATGGAATTGCGTTGAGCAGTAATTTCGCCCGATCTATTTCATCAGAAATCAACGAAATTGGAGCGTTAAAATCTACAATGAGACCACAATAGCCGATGCTAATACCGCGGGCCTCGATTTGGTGTGCCAGCTCTTGGAGGTAATTTGGTTCGTAACTCCTAAGGAGTCGATCTTCTATATCTATACCAGCGATTCCGAGTTCGGCGGCCATATCCGCAGCTGCGTGAATGCACTCCTCATTGGGGCCGTGAACATCCTGGAAGGAAAGCGCTTGTAGGTATATAGGATTCAAGGTTTATCCTTTGGAGGGTCACATCTCGTACTTAGTTAATAATGACCGCAGATACGCATTGGCCAATGGGACGGCAGCAGGTTCGTCCAGTTCGTCTTGTCCTTCGAACACGACCGACACCCAACCGTTGAATCCGACGTTTTTAATTATTGGCATAATGCGATCATAATCGAGCCATTTTTCTACGCCGCTGGCGATTCGGTAAATTTTCGCTCTGACATGTACCGCACGAGGTGCTGATGTTTCAATTGAGCCGTAGAAATTCCATTGGGGATCTTCTTTCCCTCTTTCTCCGAATGATGCCCCTGGAGAACCGCGGTACTGGCCAGTGTCCAGAATATGGGTGTAATAGGGATTATCGACATCGTCAAGAAGTCTGATCACTTGTTCGCCGGTTGCTGGGATGCATCCGTGATTGTGGTTATGAAGACCGACATAGACGCCTTTTGATTTTCCGTAATCCGCCACTTCTTTTGTTGATGCAACTAACCTGGGCCATGCAGACTCTTCAGATTCACCCTCTGGAATCCATGACCCGAAGGCTCTGATCATGGGGATACCCATTTTTGAGGCGACATCTATCCATTTCTTCATAAGCTCGATTTCATCGCGCAGTTCCTGCCCGGTTTTTCCAAAATTGTTGGAAACGCCGATATAGCACATGTGTAGACCCCGCTCTAAGCAGGCACGTTTTACTTCTTCGAGATAGGAATCATTAGTTGATTCGAAATGGGTGAAGTGGAGATCGACACCGTCCATCTGGTATTCAGCGGCCTTATCGATGATTCCAATCATCGATATTTTTCCGGCATTGAATGTGTCGCGGTAGCAAAGGGATTGGAGGCTAAGCTTGATCATTGGTTTTGTTTCTAGGTGAAAGTGCGAATTAGGTTTGAGTTAATTGGTTGGCTGGGAATGTATCACCACTCGTAAGTCAATCAATAGTGAAGTAGCCCGTTACTACGCTTAGTTGTGAATGAATTTATAGCATTTATCTTGGCTTTCTGATTTAGTCCAGATGTCGTAAGCTTCACAATCTAACTCAATAAAACCGTACTTATAAAATTTGGTATCAGTTTTCAGGATTCTTTTACAGGATTAATCTACTGACATGAAAAAAATTGATTCGCATCTCCACGTTTGGGCTCATGACCCGGACAGATATCCGTATAAACAAGGACAGGAACAACCTCTTAGAGCGCGGGGTGACGCTGAGTTTTTGCTCGAGTTGATGGACGCAGCTGACGTAGCAGGATCGCTTATCGTACAGCCGATAGTCCATGGTTTCGATCACAGCTACGTCAATCACACTATCGCGAAATGGCCGGACAGATTTATTGGGATGTGTCTGGTGGATCCTCAAGCAGATGATCCAGTCGAAATGTTAGTTGAATTAGTCGATCAAGGCTATAGAGGTGTTCGTTTTAACCCAGCTCTTTGGAGAGAGGGTGAAACTATGGATGGTGATGTTGGAAGAGCTCTTTACGCGCGTGCAGGCGAACTTGGTATACCGGTGGGTTTTTTGGTCAGCCCTCAAAACTACGATGAGATTGAGGCGCTTACAGATGAGTTTCCCGATACACCAGCTATAGTCGATCATTTTGGACACTGTGTGCCTTCTAAAGACAATTCTCCAGTACCTGAATTTCAGCGTCTGATTTCGATGGCTCGCCATCCGAATCTGAACGTGAAACTCTCGGAGTTTCCGCGTGCTTCAAATCAAGATTTTCCCTACGCTGACATGTTCGCATGGGTTCATCAATTGATCGATGCATATTCAGCTGAACGATTAATGTGGGGGACAGACTTCCCTTTCATCGTTGAACAGGCGGGTTATGACAAAGGATGGGAAATCGCTGATCGTATTGAGCCTGCTATCGGACCAGGTTTAAGCGATCAAATATTAGGCGGAACCTGTGAGAAATTGTTTGGTGTTTGGGGTGGTTAATTTTTTTAAGATGTAGTTCATTTAGTTGTCTCTTTGAATTAAGATGGCAATGACAAAATATCTCAAATTCATATCTTGAGCGTGTTCTTGCAGAATTTATAAAAGCGAGGAGTAGTGATGCCCACGAGAGCGATTTCATCTTCAGCCTCTGATGCAGTAAAACGAATGACCATAGCTGCGAAGGCTTTCCTTGATTCGTTGGATGATGAGCAACGCCGAACAGCATCGTTTGAATTTGCTGGGATTGAGCGTTACGAGTGGGCTTACACGCCTATTGATCGTAATGGGTTGCTCGTAAGCGACATGTCCAATGAACAACGCGATGCGGCTTTTGTATTGATGGAAACAGGTTATAGCGAGCGAGGTTCAGCTACGGCGCATCGAATTATTGAGCTAGAGACAATTCTTGGGGAATGGGAGGGCATTAGTAAGAACATTTCGCAGTGGGAACGTTCTCCTGAACGTTATTGGTTCAGTGTTTTTGGTGTTCCAGGTAGTGTTGAAGAGCCCTGGGGATTTAGAGTTGGAGGGCACCATATAGCTCTTTCTGCAAATATCGTAAACGGTGAAGAGGTATCCATACTTCCACTTTTCTTCGGTGCAACCCCCGCCGTCATTCAGCATGGTGAACGTAAAGGAGAACGCACCTTGCCAGAGGAGGAAGATTGGGCCCGATCCTTACTGATGTCTCTTGATGGAGATCAGGCTAAGTTGGCGGTTGTCGATCCCGTTGCTCCAGCAGATATATTGAGTACCAATATCAGATCTGTAGATCCGAATATCGTCCCATCCGGGATTGCATTTGATTTTTTGAGTGATTCACAACGTACTCAGCTTGTGCAGATTGTAAGGCATTACGTTACTCGCTCTGCTGACGATCTTGCATTAAATTATTGGAAAGAGCTTGAAGCTTCAGGGTTTGAAAACACAACCTTCGCGTGGGCGGGTCCGCCAGAGGTTGGGCAGGGTCATTATTACGCCATTCGACATCCCCGATTCCTAATTGAGTATGACAATACACAAAATGGTGCCAACCACATTCATTCGGTACTGCGTGATTT
This sequence comes from Chloroflexota bacterium, assembly GCA_002687335.1. Next base: position 2,784 of record NYZY01000073.1, on the reverse strand, counting down.
CACTCATGATTTTGGTGAAGACCTTCTTGCAGCGCATTACAAATCATCGCATCAATGAATTTTAGGCTGGTCGTGGAGAAAAGGGTGAAGTGCCTCAGGAGGTTTGAACTCACCAACGTGGGGTAGTTCCACCTTCGGGCCCGCGCGAGGATTTGTATAGAACGCGATCGTTTTCTATAGCTGATTCGGGTGACTGCTCGACAGCTTCACTGCCAGACCAATTACCCCACGCTGCTCCGCAACTGGAGCAGTTATCGTGTTCATATACGCTGTTTTTGGCATGGCAGGACGGGCAAAACACGGTCAATTGAGCGTCGATGGCAGCCTGATTGGGTTGCGTGTCTGCTCCGCAACTTGGACAACTTGGGGGTGCCGATGGTAAGAAACGTGGTTCTAAGACATTTGCGCACACTTTACAGCTAAAGGTCGGCTGGGATTCAGATGTCATGTTGTTACTCGATTATCAGAAGTGTTTGGCTAGGGAAGAATTACTTAGGTGCTTAGTATTCCAGTTATTTCGTTGTCGTCATCAAGATCAATATTCCAGGCATTGGGTTGAGATGGAAGCCCCGGCAAGGTGATGATATCCCCAGCTAGAGCTACGATTTGACGAGCTCCAGCAAGAATACGTAGTTCCCTTATCGGTAGTGTATGGCCGGTCGGAGCTCCTTTCAACTTTGGGTCGGCAGATATGGAAAGGTGAGTCTTTGCCATGCACACAGGGAAGTTCCAACCGTTGTCGGCGAATCGCCGTGCTGTAGTTTTGGTCATTGGCCCCCAGGTTACATCTCTCGACAGGTAAAGAGATTTGGCCAAGTATTCCACTTTATCGAAAAATGAATCTTTGTCTTCGTACAGTAGTTTAACTTCGGAGGATTGATTGGCAGCTTCTACAACTGCAGTAGCGAGTTCGGTCATTCCATCACCACCTGACATGAATCCGTCAGCTTCTTGAACGCTGAAAGCCCCAGCACTTTTCGCTACTTCTTTCACGATGGTTATTTCATCTTTGGAATCAGTAGGAAACCTGTTGATTGCGACCACCGCCTGCAAGCCGTACATATTCACAATGCGTAAAGCGTTCTTTAGATTTTCTGATCCTTTGCGTACCGCTTCAGGATTGGGTGAGTCCATGTCATTGATTGTTACGCCTCCATGCCATTTGAGCCCACGTATTGTTGTAACAATGACTGCCAATGAAGGTTCTGGACCTCCCTGGCGTACCTTGATATCCATGAATTTTTCAAACCCAAGATCTGCACCAAAACCTGCTTCTGTCACTACGTAATCACCGCAATTGATAGCGAGTTTATCCGCAAGAATGGATGAGCATCCGTGGGCTATGTTGCCGAAAGGTCCCATGTGAACAATAGCTGGCTGTCCCTCGGAGGTTTGTACAAGGTTTGGTTTGATTGCATCTCGCAATAGAGCCATGATTGATCCGACGGCATTGATTTCGCGGGCCGTGACTGGTGTCTTACGATCTCTTTTCCAGCCTACGACGATATCTCCAATGCGATCTCTGAGATCGCTGTATGATTCTGCGAGAGAGCAAATTGCCATTATTTCCGACGCAGCATTGATATCGAATCCGGTTTCACGTACGGGACCGTTGAGCCTTCCGCCTCCACCAGTCATGATTGTGCGCAATCCTCGATCTTCTGCATCGGTGACGCGTCTCCATGTAACCCCGGATGCATCGAATCCTTCTATGGAGTTTCTAAAAACGGTATTGTCAACCATCGCAGCGAGTAGATTGTGCGCTGATTCGATGGCATGGAAGTCCCCTGTAAAGTGGAGGTTGACATCCACAGCTGGCTCAACTGTTGATTTCCCTCCACCGGTCCCTCCGCCTTTGTGCCCAAATACTGGACCGAGAGATGGCTGCCGGATTGTCAAAACCGGTTTTTTGCCGATCTTAGCAAGACCCTGCACCAGGCCAACTGCGGTGGTAGATTTCCCTTCACCTGCAGGGGTTGGTGTGATTGCAGTGATTACAATTAATTTTGCCTTATCATCTACGCTCGGGAATGCATCAAGCGGAACTTTCGCCTTATCGTATCCATAAGGTTCGAGTTTGCCAGGATCGAGACCCATGTCGATTGCGATGTCATCAATTTTTCGCATTGAAACTCTTTATGGATAAGTAGAGCTGCCTGAATCCAAAATGGAAATTACTAAAACGTGTTAATTCTACGCGCGCTGACCCGAATTGGAAGTTAGGTGAACTTGAAGATTCCTGTCGAGTGTCAGTTATTGAGCTAAATAGTGCCGTTAATGATGATTTGTTATCAGTGCTTGGGGTTAGCAGGTTTTGTGGCCAGCAGAATTGTTATTGTACCGATGATGCAAGCTAAGGCTAGTGCATAAAGAGAAGTTTCGTATGTTCCGGTACGATCGAAAACCCACCCGACGATTACTGGTGTGACCATCATTCCTACCGCCATCGGGAAGGCTGACATTCCCAGAATCACACCGAAATGTTTTCGTCCAAAGAATTCGCCTCGAAGTGCATGGAGCATCGGGGTCCTTGCGCCGAAGCCAAGCCCCCACAAAACGGCGAATATCAATGCTCCGAAATAATTTGTTGCATGTGCTAGTACAACTAAAGAAGCAGCTTGAGTTATTAGCAGAGGTGGGAGCAGGATGCGCTTATTTATTCTGTCCCCGGTGAATCCTCCTATCATTTGAAAGGTGAATGAGGTAACTGCCATGATAGGTATTACCGTAGCCGCTGCTGCATCGGATAGGTTGACGCTGCTTTTATCTGTCAATTGAAAATAG
>NYZY01000072.1 GCA_002687335.1 Chloroflexota bacterium | reverse complement strand
TTGACCCCAAAGCTTCGAGGCCAATAGAGTAAGTGCAGGTCGAACCCTTGTGCCGGGCGTTGCCAAAACATGACCTAGTTGTGTGTCGAGGCTTTCAACTTGCTCTAGGGCATTTTCGCGGGTTTTGTCGGCAATGGTTGCAATTTTTGCAATCACGAGTTGCAGGTCATCTGCGACCGGTTCGTAAATGCTTTCCTGTGTGATTGTTTCGACCATGGATCTTTTAAACGATGTTTTTTGTAGTGCGTCTGGTTAGTTCCCGGTGAGTCGTGCGTTTTCTTCTTCTATGATCGCATTATCCAGTTTGTGGAACAGTGGTGTTGGTTTTCCAATTGGAGCATTGGGAATGATGTCTCTCTTGGACCAGCCATCTGAGAGAGTATCGCTATCTTTGAAAAGCATGTTGTGAATCTTGTCAGCAGACGTTGGTAGGTACGGATAGAATACCGTTCGAAGGGTGGAAATGATGTTCAAGCCAACCCATAGGGCGGTTCCAGCGGCCTCTTTATCGATTATTACAGTCTTCCAGGGTTCTTTTGCATCTATATAGCGATTTCCTGTTTGAGCGAGTCGCATGGCGGATCTAAGTCCGTCTCGAAATTTTCGTGCCTCAATCGCATTGGATACTTCTCTTAGCGCAGTGTCACAAGCGGTCAGCGCAACTTTATCATCTTCGCTTAACTGAGCTGGAGTTGGGACCGTATTGTCGAAGTTGCGGGTGGTGATTGTGAGGACTCGGTGTACAAAATTTCCGAAGGTGGCTACCAACTCGTTGTTGTTTGCCGCGTGGAATCCCTGCCATGTGAATTCAGAGTCGGATGTTTCTGGCATGATCGATGCAAGGTAATAGCGTAGTGGATCCGGTTCGTATCTTGTCAGGAAATCCGGCAGCCATACTGCGTGTCCTCGACTCTTCGAGAAGTCGATCCCCCCAAGGTTGAGATACTCATTCGCTACAACGTCGGTTGGCATGTTTAATTTGCCACTTCCTAAAAGAATCGATGGCAACATGATTGTGTGAAATGAAACATTGTCTTTACCTTGAAAGTAATAGGACTCCCCATCTGGCTCTACCCACCATTTTTTCCACGCATCAGGTGTGCCTTGTTGTTCAGCCCAAGACCGGGTTGCGGAGAGGTAACCAATTACCGCTTCAAACCAAACATAAATCCGTTTGGATTCATACCCTTCAAGTGGAACAGGGACACCCCACTCGATATCCCGAGTGATTGCCCGATCATGGAGTCCTTCACGGAGAATTCCAAGTGTTTGGTTGCGTACGTTTTGTCGCCAATCGTTTTTATCTTCGACCCACTCTTCAAGCGCACCTTGGAAATCGCCCAGCCTGAGCATTTGGTGCGTGGTGTCTTTGAAAATAGGAGTTGATCCGTCACGGCTACTTCGAATATTTATTAGGTCGATCGGGTCTAGGGTTCGTCCGCAGTTGTCGCATTGGTCGCCACGTGCTGAATCAGATGCGCAGTGCGGGCATGTGCCTACAACGAACCGGTCAGATAGGAAGCGCTGTTCTGTTTCAGAAAATGGCATAGACTGTGTGGCTTCAACCAAATGTCCGTTTTTCTTAAGTTTTGTGAATAATTCTTGTGTTACTTCACGATGACGATCCGTATGTGTGTGTGTGTATAGATCGTAGGAGAAGGACATATCTTCAAGCGCCTTGCTCCATATTTCGTGATACCGAGTGGCTATGACTTCTGGAGAGACGCCTTCATCTGCAGCTTTTAGGGTAGTTGGCGTACCGTGCATGTCCGATCCGGAGACCATTACGACTTCATTGCCCACGATTCGGTGGAATCGAGCAAAAATATCGGCTGGCACGTTCATGCCTGCGATGTGACCCAAGTGTGGTTCACCGTTTACATACGGCCAAGCTACGGCGACAAGAATTTTGCGAGGCAAGTGGGAAGGTTCCGATTTTACGAGTCAGGATTCAATGGCAGTTGAGCAGGTTATTCTTTGCTTTCCAACAATGAGTTGGGACAAGCATTTATTATAGCTGTAACTCCTCTAAAGCCAGTTGATTTCTTGTAAAACTGGCAAATCATTGCTTATGCTCCAACGATAGCCGGTAAACTCTGTTTTTTGCGGCCTTTGTGATCTTAACTGTTTGGTCTACGAGAGATCGTCCGGATAATCCTTGTGATTTCAGGTCACTGAGCACGTCCCTAATTTCTTTATCAGTAATGATCGTTGAATTAGATTCTGTTGCTCCTTGGATAATGATTACAAATTCACCCCTAGCCGTTGAAAAGTGATCGATGGATTGTGCTGCGGTCCCTCTGAATGTTTCCTCATAGAGTTTGGTAAGTTCACGGCATATAACTAACTGTCTATCGGGAACCACCTCATTGAGAGCCTCAAGTGTTGTATTCAAGCGGCGCGGAGATTCATAAATCACTACCGGTCCGGGTTCGGTTATTACACTTTCCAAGACCGATATTTGCTCTTGGTTTTTTCGTGGTAAAAAGCCCAAAAACAAAAAACGGTCAAATGACCATCCGGTTATTGATAGTGCTGTTGTCACCGCTGAAGCACCTGGCAAGGGTACGACATTGTGTCCGGACAAGAGTGCAGCTTTTACCAGGGAAGCTCCCGGATCACTGATACCAGGCGTTCCTGCATCGGTTACAAACCCCATATCTCCGGATTCGAGTCTTGAGATTACTTTTTTGAGTCTTTGAGGTGAAGTGTGTTCATGGAGACTTTCCAGAAGAGGTGAGGCGCCTATGTGGTTCAATAATTTTCTGGTGATGCGCGTGTCCTCAGCAGCCACTGTAGGCACGGACGACAGAATAGTTGCAGCGCGTTCGGTCAGGTCCGAGAGATTTCCAATAGGTGTGGCGACAACGTACAGGGTTGACATAATTTAGCCCATTTTGTCTAGGAGTTGACAGGATCCAGGATCTTGTCTATAGCCGCATTGTGCTGGTCGTCGGCATGATACGAGCTACGTACCAGTGGACCAGCAGCAACATGTTTGAATCCCATTTCAAGCCCAACTTTTTCTAGCTCTTTGAATTCTTCAGGATAGTAGAACCGTATAATCGGATGGTGCCTTTTGGAAGGTCGGAGATATTGCCCAATCGTCAATAGGTCGCAGTTTGCATCTCGTAAGTCAGTCATGGTTTCATGGATTTCAGATTTTGTTTCACCCAGACCGACCATCATCCCGGATTTAGAAGGCATATGAGGATTGATCTTTTTGACGCGATCCAAGAGTTGTAAAGAGACATCGTAATTGCCACGGGGACGGACTTTTCGGAATACTCGTCGGACAGTTTCAATATTGTGGTTTAGAACATGAGGACCGGATTTGATCACTCGCTCTAGAGATTCGAATTCACCTTCAAAATCGGGGATTAGTACTTCGATCTTACAATCTTTAATTCTATGTCTGATCTGAGTGATGGTCTGTGCAAATATATCTGACCCATAATCAGGCAAGTCATCTCGGTCGACGGATGTTATGACTGCATAGCTCAATCCCATCTGTTCTACCGTGGTGGCTACCCGTATTGGCTCTGCGACGTCGACTGTACCTGGCCAACCGGTCTTGACGTTGCAGTACGAGCATGCCCTTGTGCATGTATCTCCCAAAATCATGAATGTTGCAGTGCCTCGATCCCAACATTCGCCTATGTTCGGGCAGGCAGCTTCTTCACAGACTGTGTTCAGGCTGGCATTTTTGATTTTCTTGCGTAGTTCAAGAAAATTCTCTCCCCCTGGGGCCTTGACTCTGAACCAGTCTGGCAACTTTCGTTCAACGGTTGGGGAACCTGGTTTTTCTGATTTGGAAACCAAAGTATATTGTTCGATTCACATTAGGGGATTTGAACATTCGCCATCTTTACCGGAGGCAACGTTCTCTCAACTAGTTCAGAATAACAGACAGGCAGAATATTTCTTGCAATTATTACTGATACCTGATTGCCTATCGTACAAAGTGAGGTTTGGTCATACCGAATGGCAAAGCATAAACGTAGACGAAGATACAGCGGCCCGGATATTACAGGGTATTTGGGCTTGAATCCTGGGGATCAATTTCAGACGACGCTCAATGAGATAAATGATTCAGGATTTACGATATCTGAAATTCGAGGTGCTCCGGTCGAAGTAACTGGTGGACTCCCCGGAGAGAAGGTTATTGTCGAAGTGCAGAAGCGATTTCCTGAGAGGATTGTAGCGAAGGTTGTCGAGGTATTAGAACAGGCTGAAGAGAGGGTAGTGCCTGAGTGTAAATACTTTCTCACTTGTAGCGGATGTCAGTGGCAGCATGCATCTTATGACTATCAACTTCAGATAAAACAGGCGCGTGTTCAACGGGAAATTGAAAAGTACCAAAGTTTGTCACATGTGGTTGTGGACACCACCATAGGGAGCGAACTACAACTCGGGTACCGTAATCATGGACGCTTTACCGTTGGGAAGAAAGAGGATGGGGGGAAGATTGGTTATGTAAACGCTGTAACGCGCCATTTCGTAAAAATAGACCGGTGCCTTTTGATGAATGAGCCAATCAATAAAATACTTGATCTTGCTCAAGATAAGGTTGCGGGGCAAACCCAGATGGCAATTAGGGCTGGTTCAAGTACGGATTCGATGTTAATTCAGCCACGTATGGATCTTTCAGACATCGGGTTGGTAACAGGTGAGCAGCATTACGAAGAAGAGGTACGGGGTTTCCGTTTCAGAGTCGCAGCTTCTTCATTCTTCCAGGTGAATACTTCTCAACTTTCCCGAGCTATAGATGAAGCGCGTGACCTGCTTGAGCTTGACGGTACAGAAGTTATGGTTGACGCCTACTGTGGTGTTGGAGTATTCACCGTCTTGTTGGCTCCGTACGTTCAGAAAATAGTCGGTATTGAAGAGTCGGCGTCGGCCATACAGGATGCCGAACTTAATTCTAAAGATATTTTCAATATAGAGTTTATTGAGGGTAAAACTGAACATATTCTTAATACTTTGAACAAACATATCGACGTGCTATTGCTGGATCCGCCTAGGGTTGGATGCCATCCAGATGTGCTGGATTCAGTGGTTAAGTTGAAACCAGAAAAGGTGCTGATGATTTCTTGTGAACCAGAAGCGATGGCGCGAGATTTAAATCTTTTATGCTCAACGGGGATTTATAACTTGGAAACAATACGACCTGTCGACATGTTTCCTCAGACTCGCCACGTGGAAACGATTAGCATGCTCAGGGTTCAGGGTTAAGTTGTTGACTCGATCATTTAGGGGCGTACTTATTCTTGCCAGCCGATCTCCTCGGCGTGCAGAAATTCTTTCAGGTGCTGGATTCCAATTAGAGGTTGTGCCTTCGGGCGTTGATGAAAATAAGTTATTTAGTGCTGATACGTATTTGCCTCGTGCTGTCGAACATTTGGCTCTTTCCAAAGCGAAGTCGGTTTCATCCAGCAGGTTAAATCGTTACGTTTTAGGCGCTGATACGATTGTGGTACTTGATCACCGAGTTTTGGGTAAGCCAGAATCCTCTGTCCAAGCTACTGCCATGCTCAATGCTTTAAGTGATCGAAATCATGAAGTGATTACTGGAGTTGCTGTGATCGATCCTAGTGGCGACACCCAGACTATATCGGTTAAAACATCAGTCACTATGCGAGGGCTTTCGAACAGTGAGATTGCAAAATATGTTGCTAGTGGGTCACCGTACGATAAAGCCGGGGGTTATGGGATTCAAGATCGCTCATTCGCTCCGGTAGCGAGTTACGGTGACTGCTATTTGAATGTTGTTGGCTTGCCTATGTGCGCGACTCTTGAATTATTACAAGGGTCAGGGTTATTGCGATCAGATATGTTTTCAACAAGTATTTGTGATGGACATAAAGGCCTTCAGGATTCTGAAACTGTGGTAGACGAATGACGATTTTTGGTATCGGTGGATTCGAAGTTCTATTAATCGGGGCTATAGCTTTATTTGTATTAGGTCCTAAACGTTTGCTGGATGGAATTCGACAAGGCAGGCGTGTTTACACTGATCTAAAACGTCAACGAGACGCGCTGCAGTCTCTGGTTACCGAAGCTATTGATCTGGAAGAAATTAAAAATCAGGTAAGCGTCGATGAAATTAAAGATAGTGCCGCTTCATTGGAAAATGAACTTGCGTTAGACCAACTTAATGAAGACGTTCAACAATCCCTTAGTAGCTCGGTGTCGAGGAAGCGGAAATTAACTTTGTCAGAAACCTCAACTGAGGAAGAAAGACTGGATGACAGGCCCGAGTCTCAACCCTTACTCGATGAAAAAACGACGAGTGATTCTGGCGATTCTGAGTCAACGTCATGAATGACAAGGCCACATCCGTATTAGA
>NYZY01000071.1 GCA_002687335.1 Chloroflexota bacterium | reverse complement strand
CCAGGTCGATACTGTTGGAGACCAAGTTGTGTAATTGTCACGACCCTGGAAGGTTATCGTGTGGTTACCCAGACTCAAAGTATTGACATTAATGGTGAAATTGCCTGATGTACTCAGGGTTCCATCCTTACTCGAATTCCAATAATAGTGGGTAATACTACCATCATTATCACTGACGTTACCATAGAAGGAGGAACTGTAATAGGTCAGATTATTTCTGTAAACTGTCTGAGGCTCTATCGAACCAATAGATGCAACCGAGATATCATTGATGAATACACTGGAGGTCTTTGTAACCGACCATAGAGTGTCGTTATCCTTGACCTTGAAATAAATCCTGTGGAAACCGGTAGAGAGTTCTGCGGTACTGAATGACGAATTGCGACTAAGCAATCCGTCTTGACTGGACATCCATTCGTAGCCTGTGATAGTGCCGTCTTCATCAGCTCCACTACCACTGAAGGAGACACTTGTGCCCTCATCCGTGGACCTTGGTGATATACTCGTTATAGTTGCATTCGGATACGCCTTCACCACAAGCCAGGTTGATGCCTTTGGAGACCAAGACGTTCCATTATCAGATCCTTGGAATGTTATGTTGTGAGTACCAAGACTCAAAAGATTGACATTAACCGTGAAATTTCCAAATGTACTCAATACACCATCCTTACTCGAATTCCAATAATAGCTAGTTATTTCACCATCTCTGTCGTAGGAGCTACCAGAGAAACTAACATTGTAATGCGTCAAATTGTTTCTGTAGGCTGTCTGGGGTGTTATGCTATGAATAATAGAGACGGGAATGTCATTTACCGATAATTGCGTAATGACTGGGCGGGACCACAAGGTATCGTTATCCTTGACCTTGAAGTAAATCCTGTGGAAGCCTACTGACAAGGATGTGCTGTTAAAGCTCGAATTTGTACTCAGCAGGCCGTCACGACTGGAAACCCACTCATATGCCGTGACTGTGCCATCTTCGTCAGAACCGCTGCCATCTAATGAAAAGAAATCTCCAAAGTTGATTGAATACGATGATTGATCTGTAATAGTTGCATTCGGATACGCCTTTACTACGATCCAGGTCGATACCGTCGGGGACCATGTGGTATAATTGTCACGACCCTGGAAAGTTATCGTATGATTACCTAGACTCAAAGTATTGACATTAGTGGTGAAATTGCCTGATGTACTAAGGGCGCCATCTTTACTCGAATTCCAATAATAGTGCGTAATACTACCATCATTATCGCTGACATTACCATAGAAGGATGCTGTGTAATATGTCAAATTATTCCTGTAAACCGTCTGAGGATCTATTGAACCAATAGAGGCGGTTGGTATCCCATTAATAAACAAGAAAGAATAATCTGTTAATGACCACAAATCATCATTATCTTTGACTTTGAAAGATATTACATGATAGCCTATAGACAAGTCACCAGTTGTGGTATTTAGATTGGTTCCAAATACACCATCTCTGCTAGAATACCATTCATAGCTGCTGATGGAACCATCTGTATCGCTTGCGTCTCCGGTGAAGGTAATTGGCACATCCTCGTCCGTAGAAATGTGGCTTATGGACTCTATCGATGATCTGGGATGGTGCCTAACGTACAAAGGAGCTGTAGCATTGAAAGACCAGAAATCATGACTGTCCTTAGCCCTGAAGGTCAATGTATGATTACCGGGTGAGAGTGTTGTTGCGTTGATTGAGAATGATTGATCATAGCTGATAGCTCCATCAATAGAAGAGGACCATTCGATATCAGTAATTGAATTCTCATAATCGAACACCGTTGCAGAAAGGAAGGTAGTGTCAGACAAGGAAATGAAGGATGTAACTGATCTAATCGAGGTGGATATTCTAAATTCGTCTACACTACCTTGGAAATTATCCTCTGTACAAATTGAGGACCCGGAGGTTCCAGCACCTATGCAATTCTTAGCCGACAGAGACCTACTTAGAACAAAATTGCTCTGCAAGGTATACGTGCCTTCCAATTGACGGTTGATGTAAATTTTGATGAAATCGCCAGATTCACTGTACTGTGCAGCAATATGATACCAGGCACCTGGTGCCACAGCCATATTAGATGTAACTTCTTTCCATCCAAAAGAGCCTGATTTGACCTTGAAGTAAGGATATTGGGCGTCATCAATTCCAATTTCTACAAAACCATCTTGCCCTCCTGAAAAGACAACCATAGTCTCTCCATTAGACACTGAAGAATCCAGCTTAATCCAACCCTCAAATGTGGCTTCTGTGAAGACTGAAGAACCACCCAGCATATCTGGAACTAGAATGTAATCGTTATCACCATCTAATTCAACACCTCCTCCAAACAAACCAGAGCTCCAGTCTGCACCATTCTTGAGAGTTGCATGATGTGAATTAGAACTTGCATCATTGGCTCTCGTACCACTGTCCTCATCCGTGTGCCAATAACCTAGTGTATCTGTATCCGAAGCTGGTAGTGTGTCATTCCCGCTATATCCAAAGATTATAGAAGGTACTGTAGCTATAATCTCAACTACAGGTCTTCCGTTAACAACAATATTAGTACTATCTGTAGTCGACCACAGGCTATCATTGTCCTTGACCTTGAAGTAAATCGTGTGATCCCCCGGACTCAAATTGTCCAGTGTGAATCCAGAAAGTGTACCTATCAGTCCGTCTATTGACGATGTCCACTCATATCCAGTGATTGTTCCGTCCTCATCAGATCCCGTACCAGAAAAGGTTACATCATCAGTCTCGTTAGTGAATGAGGGAGAGACAGAACCTATGGAGGCATTCGGATAGGCCTTGACGACTAACCATGTTTCAACAGAGGGGGACCAAGATGTGAAATTATCTCTCACCTGGAGATATATTGTGTGATTGCCAACACTCAGACCACTAAGTGCTGTAGTAAAATTACCCGACGTGCTTAGCACGCCATTCTTACTTGAATTCCAATAATAATGGGTTATCTGACCATCACTGTCTACGCCTGAACCATTAAACGCAACTGAAGTGGTTGTCTGGTTATTCTTGTAGACGGGATTCGAGCCGACTGCATCTATCGAGGCCTCAGGTATGTCGTTTATGAATACGCTTGAGATTTTTGTAACCGACCATAGAGTATCGTTATCCTTGACCTTGAAGTAAATCTTATGGAAGCCGGTAGAGAGCTGTGTGGTACTGAATGATGAACTAGTACTCAATGACCCGTCTCTGCTTGATGTCCACTCATATCCTGTGATGGATCCATCCTCATCAGAACCACTGCCGCTGAAGGATACGCTCACTCCCTCATCCGTCGAACGTGGGGATACGCTGGTTATAGTTGCATTCGGATACGCCTTCACTACAAACCAGGTCGACACCGCCGGAGACCAGGTCGTATAATTGTCACGACCCTGGAAAGTTATCGTGTGGTTACCCAGACTCAAAGTATTGACATTGATGGTGAAATTACCAGATGTACTCAATACACCATCCTTACTCGAATTCCAATAATAACTGGTTATCTGACCATCGTTATCACTGACATTACCGTTGAAGGATGCTGTGTAATACGTCAGATTGTTTCTGTAAACAATTTGAGGTTCTATCGAACCAATGGATGCGGTTGGTATTTCATTCAAGAATATCCCTGACGTTTCAATAACCGACCACAAATTTTCATTGTCCTTAACCTGATACGTAATCCTGTGATAACCAGCACTCAAGGATGAACTGGTGAAGTTCTCATCGGTACTCAACGCGCCATCCTTGGATGAGCGCCACTTGTAGGCAACAATACTACCGTCTGAGTCGCTGCTAGTTGCTGTAAATGCTATTGTTGTTCCAACATTGGTCGAGTTGGGAGATATTGAAGTTATGGAAGCTCGAGGATACATTTTGACATTTAATGTGAAATTAATGTACTCGGACCAGAAGCCATGAGGATCCTTGGCACGGAAAGTAATGTTGTGACTGCCGGCCTGAAGATCAGAGGCTTCCAACAAAAGCCAATTTGAAGAGCTAAGTAAACCATCAATGCTAGAACGCCATTTCATTGATTCGATGTTGTCATCAGTATCGCTTGCAAATGCCAAAAGATAAGAAGCATCACTGCGTGAAACCATATCAGATGTATTTCTCTTGATATCTGATATTCGAAGCTCATCAATAATTCCATAGAAGAAATCTTGACTCCCTCCCGTTGATGACCCGATAGCGTTCTTTGCCGTAGCTGCCCTGTCAAGAACGTAATTAGTTTCTATTGACGAATTAGCCACCATCTGATGATTAAGATAAATTTGTATTAAGTTATTATCAGAATCATAGATTCCAGCCAAATGATACCAATATCCATGGACCAGCGCTTGACTTGATGTTACGGTTTTGGAGTCAAAGTTGTCGGTTTCATCCACAAAAATGAAGGGTTTTTCATCGTCATTAATCCCAAATTTCAGAAGTCCATCCTTGCCGCTTGCAAATACTATCCATTCATCATCTTCATCAACATTAGATTTTAGTTTAATCCAAGCTTCTATGGTTACAACATCAAAAACATTACCAGGCAGAAGCTCTGGGACTTGGACATAGTCGTCACTACCATCAAATTCCAAACCATTTTCATATAACCCGGTTTGCCAAGAAGGACTGTTCTTCAGACTTCCGTGCTTTTCAGATGAACTTGAATCATATGCCGTATCTCCAGTAGTCTCGTCCAAATGCCAGAAAGCAAGTGTATCATCATCAGGACCCTGAACTAAGGTGCTCCCACTGAAACCATAGATTGTGGTTGGAATACCAGCTTCCAAATTGACAATTGGACGAGCATTGATCTCAACACTAGTGGTTGCACCAGTCGACCAAAGTGTCGAATTATCCCTGACCTTGAAAGTTATGGTATGGTTTCCGGGAGTCAATGTTGATATCGATATGTCCTCAAATAGTCCAATCAGACCCTCTATGGATGAGGTCCATGTATAATTCGTAACTGAACCGTCATTATCTGTTCCCGTTCCATTCAACCACAGCGTGGCATATTGATTGACAAAAGTAGCTGAGACTGAATCGATAGTGGCATTAGGATTCTCAAATACCTCAAGATAATAGGTTGCATTAGGTGACCAGGCACCATAATCATCCTTTCCTCGGAAGGTTATTGTATGATTGCCATTACTCAATTCATTAACATTAATTACAAAGTCAGAACTGGTACTCAATTCGCCATCCTTGCTTGAACGCCATTCGTAGCTAGCAATTGAACCATCAGCATCCAGTACAGTTCCATTGAAGGTCACTGTCGTGTACGTTGCATTGTTGTGGTATGCAGGATCAGGCGTTATCGAATCGATTGAGGCCGCGGGTATATCATTGATGAATAATTCTCCAGAGACTGGCATCGACCAGTAACCTTGGTTATCCTTTACCTGCAAAAAGATTGTATGATTTCCTGGGGTCCAAGCTGAATAGCTTAAGTTTCTGGAATCACCCAGGAATCCATCTACTGAGGACCACCATCGAAATGTTACAAAAGTCTCAGATGAGTCTGGATCGCTGGCGTTACTTTTGAGGGTAACTAACAGGCCTTCGCTGGTTGAGTTGGGGCTTATCGATAGAATCTGGGCCGTAGGGTAGGACCTGACGTCCAAAGTTTCTGTCGCCCAAGGAGACCATACGCCATCGTCATCCTGAACACGGTATGAGATAGTATGAATAGCGACGGTGAAATTCGCTGCTGTTAAACTAAAGTCCTCACTAGTACTTAACTCTCCTTCGATGGAGGATTTCCAGTTGTAATCCTCGATAGTCCCGTCACCATCACTGCCTGAACCTTGAAATGAAATCGTGGATTGAAGTGTGGTGTAATACAACAATGAGGATAATGAGCGTTCTATACTGGATATTCGAACCTCGTCTATTTTTCCTTTGAAAGCCTGGCCGCTGTAACGGTCGGTACTGCCAACCCAGAGGGGATAGTCATCAACTGTTTCTTCTGATTCGCCATTATTTTCATTCTGCTGATTTCCATTAACATAGAGGGTCCATTCCTCATCGTCAGAATTCCAGATTGCCGCTATGTGGTACCATTCATATGTAGAAGACAGATAGGTTTCAGTGGACGTTACCCAGTAACGATCTCCATCAAACCAGACTTCAGCTTTGAGATAACCATTGGAGACAAACAAATTGTAGTCTCCATCATTACGAATTATGGAATGGGTACCGCTGGTCATCGATCGGGTTGGATAGATCCACGCCTCCAAAGTGAAATCACCGCCACCCAAGTCAGAAAGCGCATCGCCTTCAGTCACATACAAATAATCGGAACTGCCATCAAAATAAACTGAGGAATCCCAGACGCCACTCTCAAACTGTGAACCTTTGAGGGTGGCATTATTTTTCTGGCCGCTCTCGTCTATTGTTTCTGTTCCAGTACTTTCTCGGAATGGCCAATAACCTACAGTGTACTGGTCCACAGGTGGTGCCCTACCTTCACCTTTTGTAGCAGGATCTGGAGATATGTCGGTTATCGAAGCTACGGGAATATCATTGACCAGAACGAAACTGACGCCGTCATCGGCAAAGTAAGGCTGGGACCATTCTCCTCTCTCATTCTTTGCCTTGAACAGAATTGTATGGTTACCGTAACTCAGACTAGTCGAGTTGAAAGAAAGATTAGTGTTAAGATTGCCGTCAATAGAGGACCACCATAGATAGTCCGTCAGATTAGAATCGGGTGCTATGGCGGTCGCTGTGAAATTGACCTGTGTACCTATATTGACATACCACGGTTCAACCGATGTTATCCTGGCATACGGAAATGATCTTACGGTGATATTAGTGGTTCTGGAAACTGACCACGCACCTGTCTCATCCTGGGCACGGAAGGTTATAGTGTGATTTCCGAAGGACAGGTTAGATTCATGAATTGTGAAATTAGCTTGGGTGCTCAACAGATTGTCTATGGATGATGTCCAGGAATAGGCTGCTACGTATCCAGACTGGTCCGTGGCCGAACCATTGAAAGTGATGTTATCTGGTGCATTGAATACCGTCCGCGAGACGTTAGAGACCCTGACTTCGTCAATAATGCCCTCAAAATAACGTCCACCCCACCAAGCATCATAACTAATGTAACTATTCGCGCCCCAGTGATATAATTCATATGATGAATGAATTGAGGTTGTACCATCCTCAACGCCATTGACATAAACCTTCATCACATTATTACTTTCACTAAAAGTAGCTGCGACGTGATACCATGTACTATTTGATAGAGCTGTAGAACCATAAGCATAGGCATAGCCATAACCATTGCCACTATATGCCTTAAGATAGAGTTTTTCACTAGAATTGATGCAAAAAATAAGTACGCCTGCGCCCCAACTGTAAATACATTTTTCATCAGATAACAGACTATCAAAATAAATCCAGGCTTCGATAGTAACTTCACCATTGTGTGAACTGGTAGAACTGGTAGACCGAGCATAGTCATTGTCTCCATCAAATTCCAAGGCATGTCCCGATTTTCCAGTAACCCAAGAAGGGCCATATATGGACCCAGACCAATCATAGGAACCGTCGTCACTGGTAGATGATCCTGAGCCTTCATCCAGACGCCACATGTGAATCGTGTTGGAATCAATCTCGGGCTTGTCAGGTGCAAAGGTCCCGTTGGTGTAAGCTGTTGTTGGAGAAACAGAAACTATTGTGGCAACCGGCTGGTCATTGATGTAAAGCCATCTGTCACTTTTAGAAGACCAAAGAGTCGAATTGTCCTTGACCTGGAAATAGATTGTATGGTTTCCAGGAGACAGGGTCGTTGTATTGAAAGAAGCCTGGGTACTCAGTATACCGTCAATACTTGATTCCCACCTGTAACCAACGATGGTGCCGTCTGTATCATCACCCGTACCATTGAAGAATACACGGTCCCCCTGGTCATCCAGCCATGCCGATATGTTCCATGAATCCACAGTAGGGGTCTCGTAGACCTTGTAAGTGAAATTAGACCAACCCGACCAGTTGCCACTGCTATCCTTGAGCCGAACAGAGATAGTGTGGTTACCGAGAGATAGTGACGTGGAGGGAAGCACGAAATTAGATGTATTGCCTATGTACCCATCTTTGCTTGAAATCCAAGTGTAATTTGATATCAAGCTATAAGAATCTGTGACTGTTGTTTTGAATGTGATGTTATTGTTGACTACGCTGGCATTAGTTTGATTTCCAATCTGAATTGTGTAAGTAGTGGGGTCGTAATTTCTTACAGAAATTTGATCCCACCAAGCCCGGTAGCTCTCATTCATACGACAGTCACATTGCCATTTTCCTAGAGCTATGACCTCGTCGCTTAATCCTCCATTGTTGATTGAAAAATTATAATATGAGTTGTCAGCCACATTGTAGTATGAAGCCTTAGAAGAAGCCCCATTGGCAGTTAAAGTTAGGATTACCCAATCATCGTTATAGTTATCATAATATTCATTGGTACTACCATCATCCTGTACTGCATAATAATCCTCGTAAGAATAAAAGCCAGCACCAATACCGTCTGAAGTACTCTCATGCCATCCTGCTGCCTGAAAACCACCCCAATTGGTATAGTCTATGTACACCTTAACTTCCATTACATAACTTCCAGTCCACTCCTTTATACTGGTTAGACGATAGCCGTTCCTTCCATAATAATTACAGGACGTACCTGCAAAGAGATATCCGTTACATTCTGTAAATCCATTCGTATCTCCTTCCCATAAAGTCGAGTCCAAAGAACCATCATCAAAATCATCGAAAAATTCGAAAGTATTGGTAGCATTGCTTTCTGAATCAACAAAATTATTACCATAAACTAAATTAAATTTAGAAGTTCCACTATCAGGAATTCTAACCCAAATTTCTGAGGTTCCATTATAATCCCATTCATCTATGTAATAGCTAAACTTTGTCTTTAATTCCGAATCAAAAAATCTTATATCTTTACCTAGTAGATTAACGTATTGATAATCAAATGAAGAATTATCGAGAGTTATCTTAATCGTAGTATTATCTATTGAAGTTGGAGATGAGAGCGTAATTTCTCGAGAGTATAAATAATAAAAATCGTAGAATCCTGAACCCTGAACGCCGAAGTCGGGAGTTTTACTCAAACCAGTCACGAGAACATGCTCATAATCCCTGAACGACCAGAAACCATCCACATCCTTGACCCTGAAAGTTATGTTGTGGTAGCCTGCTGACAAAGTGGTAGTGGAAAAATCCTTGCTGGTACTGATCAGGCCGTCCAGGTCCGAACGCCATTGATAAGCCGAGATGGAACCATCATTGTCTGTTGCCGTGGCAGTGAAACTTACAGATGTACCCGTCGGGGCTGCATTGGGAGTTACCGCAGTTATATTGACCACTGGAATTGCCTTGATACGTATCATCGTGGCTGAGCTAGTAACCGTATAGCCATCATTATCCTTGACTACCAGAGTTATGTTATGATAACCTGGAGTGAATTCTTTTGTGGCGTTCAAGGATATTGACGAGAGATAACCAATATCACCGTCGACATCAGATTTCCAGGTATAATTAGCGATATATCCATCACTGTCAGTGGCAACAGAACTAAAACTGATATTGGCAGTATTTGTAGAACCTATGATAAATTCGCTGGTTGACAATACCTTATTGGAAAAACGGATATCATCGACTATTCCGTCAAAATTGATGCTGCTTGACTCGCAACAACTATCCATTTTCAATTTCATATCATCTGAATAACTCCATGTATGAGAACCCAAAAGAACTGAATCTATATACATTTCAATCTTGTCATCTATACCGTCATATGTTAGAGCAATATGATGCCAAGAATCTTCAAGCGCCGTAATATCTGATGTACTTCCGAGATAAAACGATTGGGTGTAACAACAGCCACCATCGCTAACTCTTCTCTGAGGGATATAAATATAGAAACCATTATCGGTGGTGGTTTCAAGGGCTATCTCAGGACTATAGGACTTGAAAATCTTTCTGCTGCTAGACGTATCATGTGAATCTAAATATATCCAGAATTCAGCTGTAAATTCTGTGAAAGAATCACCCTTGTAGGCATATTCACTCAGTCCTAGATACTCACTACCAGTTCCATCAAGTTCGATTGCTTTGCCTGTACGCCCATCGACCCATGAACCACCTGTCTTCGCGAAATAGCCCCCTCGGTAGGATAGGTCGTAGCCCTTGTTTCCCGTTCCTTCGTCAAAAGTCCAATACCCAACCGTATTACTCGTGATAGAATAAGTAATACCCGAGGAACCCCATTGTTGAATCACGGTGGGCAAGATCGTTGTAGATACTATCTCAGGCCCTTCATTGACTATCAATTTGACAACGGCCGGATGGCTCCAGGACCAAATGGTGTGAGATTTTGTATGGTTAAAATCTGTTCGCTCAACACTAGATACACGAACTTCATCTATTATCCCGTCAAAAGTATAGCTCGTTCCCCAGTAATTGTCGTAACCTATCCAATTATCACAGCAATTGCGATTCGACATAGTATAACTACTAGAAAGTGTAGTAGTACCATCTACAGAATCATTAAGATGAACCCTTATTCTATCAGTAGTCGAACTATACGTCGCTGCAACATGGTACCATACACCAGATACTAGTTCTGTCGAACCAACTACTGACT